>CANQIC010000001.1 GCA_947623865.1 uncultured Clostridia bacterium
GTTGAAGGGGACAGTTTGCTAAACTGTTAGGGTTCGTAAGGGCCGCGAGGGTTCAAATCCCTCAGCTTCCGCCAAAAACAGCTTTCTAAGCTGTTTTTTTTATTTATGATAGAATAAGATAAAAATAAAATACATATTAAAATATAAACAACATCATTAAAAAATGCAATCTAATAACGGTGTTATTTATATATAATTAAATTATTATAGTATTGTAAAAGTAATATTTAATATAATAGATTAATAAAAACAAGATTAATAAATTATTTAATTAAATATTAAATAAAATAATTATATAATAAATAAAATAATTAAATTTAATTATTTTATTTTAAATAATACAATAAAAAAACTAAATAATTAACAATATAAAAATAAAAGAAATTAAAAATATTTAATATTTTTAATTTTTTATTAACTTTTTTATAAACAAACAAAAATAAGTTATGTAAATAAAAAAACAACCTGTTTAATAAGGTTAAGGAATAAAATGAGAAAAACTATCTTCATAAAGACAAAATAATTATAAAACTAATAATAAGTAAAAAGTTTAATTCATTATTAATAGGTAAATTAAAATTTTAATAAAAAAAGAGATATGGAAAACTTATCAAAACTAACGGATATCTATAAGAAATGGATTTTTTACAAAGATTAAAATAGTATACATAAATAAAAAAATAAGAACAAAACCAAAATTCAAAAAGACAAAAACAAACATTTAAATGGTAAAGTTAAGAGAAAATATAATTATATTAGAATAAAAAAATAAATATAATAGAAAAATTAATTAATACAAAACAGGTAAACATAACTATACAAAAAATAATAAAAATAAAAAAGAAAAAACAAATAAAAATAAAACAAAAAATAAAATGATTAAAAATAAAAAAATAAATAAAATAAATAAAATAAACAAATAAATAAAAAAACAAATAAATAAAATAATAAAAAAATAAATAAAAAAAAAAAAAAAAAAAATAAATAAATAAATAAAAAAATAAAAAAAATAAAAAAACAAATAAAATAAATAAAATAAATAAAATAATAAAATAAATAAAATAATAAAACAAATAAAATGTTAAAAAATAAATTATATAAAATATTTATCATAAAATAAAAAAAAATATATATGTATTAAACAGGTGATAAATATGAAAATAGGATTAGCATTAGCACGGAGGAGGGATAAAAGGGGCTGCACATATAGGAGTTTTAAAAGCATTAGAAGAAGAAAATATAAAAATTAGTTTTATTTCTGGAGCATCTTCGGGAAGTATAGTTGCTTCTTTATATGCAATGGGATTTAATTATAAACAGATATTAATATTATTTAAAAAGTATTCTAAAAAAATAAAATACATAGATGGAAAAAATATTTTAAAAATAATTTATGGAATTTTAATAAAAAGAAAAATAATTATTAATGGATTAAATTCCGGAGAAATTATTGAAGAAATAATTAATGAAGTTGCAAGAGAAAAAAACATAAAAAAAATAAAAGATATAAAAATGCCATTGTTAATTCCAAGCGTGGATATTTATAATGGAGAAATATATTGTTTTTGTTCAAAAGATATTAGAAGTGGATTTTCAGATAATATAATATTTGATAGTAACATTGAAATAGGAAAGGCAGTTAGATCAAGTTGTAGTTATCCATTAGTGTTTTCCCCATGTAAGTACAAAAATACAGAATTAATTGATGGAGGAATTAGAGAAAATATTCCATGGAAAGGTTTAAAAGATATAGGAGCAGAAAAAGTAATAAGTATTATGTTTGAAAAAGAATTAGATCATAATTGCTGTAATAATATAATAGATATTGTTGGAAATTCTTTAGAGATATTATCACATGAATTATTAAATTATGAAATAAAAGGTACGGATTATTTATTGAAAATAAAAACAAAAAATATTTCTTTGTTAGATATGAAAAAAATAGATGAATTATTTGAAATTGGATATAAAACAACTAAATCAAAAATAAAAGAAATAAAAAAGATAATTTAAATTTTAGTTCTAAATTAAGCTTGTCTTTAATAATATTAAACAAATAAAATTAAAAAGGAGTTTAATATGAAAAATAAAAAAATAATTATGTATGTTGGAATTATATTAATTGTATTAATTTTATTGGGAGTTGGATATATAATTTATAATAATGTAAAGAATAATAAAGAGCAAGTTATATATGAATATACTCCTGAAGAGGAAATTACAGGTGAGCAATTAAGACAAACTGTTATTACTTTATATTTCTTAGATCCTAATACCTATGCGCTTAGCCCAGAAGCAAGGCAAATTGATGCAAAAGAATTAATAGATAATCCATATGAATTATTAATTAATTTACTAATAGAAGGACCAAAAAATGAAAATTTATTAAAATTAATTCCTGAAAACACAAAGCTAAATAGTGCACAAATAAAGGATAATATTTTATATATAGATTTTTCAGAAGAATTTATTAAAGAACAAAATTTGGGAAAAGAACAAGAAGAATTAATCTTAAAATCTATTGTTAATACAGTAACAGAATTAACAGAAATAAATAAAGTAGCTATTTTAATTGACGGAAAGGAAGATAGTGGATTCCCTGATGAAGAATTAATGTTTAATAAAGTTTTTGTTAGAGAATAATTAATAAAAAACTATTTTAAAAATTTATAAATCTTAATAGATTTTATAGTTTTATTAAGATTGCACAAAAAGAATTCTATTTCTTTAATAGAACGAATTGTGCAATCTTTTCTTTCTGCAAAATTAAATTTTTTATTATTTTTATTATAACTATTTCTATCCATTGTATACTCCTTGAAATTAAATATAAACCTATGATAATATATAATATGAAAATAAATAATAATTGTATATAGAAAAGGGGTATTAATATTTTATTAAAATCAAATGAAAGAATAGATGATTTAGAATATAAAAATCTAAAAATAATACAAAACAAAGATGGATTTTGTTTTGGAATAGATAGTATTCTTTTATCAGATTTTGCAAAAGAAATAAAAAATAATGCAAAAGTTTTAGATTTAGGAACTGGAACTGGAATTATAAGTATTTTATTATGTGGAAAAACTAATTTAAAAGAAATAATTGGCGTTGAAATTCAAAAAGAAGTTTATGAAATGGCGAAAAGATCTTCTGAATTAAATAAGTTAGAAAATAAATTTAAAGTAATAAATGAGGATTTGAAAAATTTAAGTAAAAAATTTCCAGCAAACAGTTTTGATGCAATAGTTACAAATCCACCATATAAAAAGGATAATACGGGTTTAAAAAATGAAAATAAGCTTAAACAAATATCTAGACATGAAATAATGTGTGATATAGAAGATATAGCAAAAATATCTAGTTATTTATTAAAATGTAATTCTTCAATATATATGATACATAGACCAGATAGATTAATAGATATAATACAGGCCTTAAAAAAATATAAATTGGAACCTAAAAATATTAGATTCGTTTATCCTAAAATAAGAAAAGAGGCTAATTTAGTTTTAATAAAAGCGACCAAAGGTGGAAAATCATTTTTAAAAATAAAAGAACCGTTAATAGTATATAATGATGATGGGACATGTACAGAAGAAATATTAAAAATATATAATAAGAATGAGGAGAAATAATGAAGCGGAAAAATATATTTAGTAGCTACACCAATTGGAAATTTAGAAGATATTACATTAAGGGCAATTAAAGTATTAAAAGATGTAGATTTAATTGCAGCTGAGGATACTAGACATACATTAAAATTATTAAACCATTTGGAAATTACAAAACCTTTAATAAGTTATTATAAACAAAATGAAAAAATAAGAAGCAATACATTAATTGACAAAGCTTTAAAAGGAGAAAGTATAGCAATTGTTTCTGATGCAGGAACTCCAGGAATATCAGATCCAGGAGAAGAAATAGTTAACCAAGCAATAAAAAATGGAATTGAGATAATACCTATTCCAGGAGCATGTGCTGCAATTAATGCATTAATTGCATCTGGACTAAATACTAAGCAATTTGTTTTTATAGGTTTTTTATCAGTGAATAAAAAAGAAAAACAAGAAAAATTAGAAGAGGTAAAAAAATTAAAGCAAACATTAATATTTTATGAAGCTCCACATAAATTAATTAATACTCTTGAAAATATAAAAGAGATTTTAGGAGAAAGAAATATTGTTTTAGCGAAAGAGATTACAAAAATACACGAAGAATATATAAGAGGAAAAGTTTCAGATGTTATTAAAAAAGTAGAAAATCCTAAAGGGGAATTTGTAATTATTGTAGAAGGTAGCCATGAAAATGAAGAAGAAGAAAAACAAAAAGTTTTAAATAATTTAAGTTTAGAGGAGCATTTTAAATATTACAAAAATAAAAATTATGAAAAAAAAGAAATAATAAAAAAAATAGCTAAAGATAGAAACACAAATAAAAATGAAATATATCAATATTTTTTAAACAAATAACTTTTATAAAAAATAAAGAGGATAGTATTATCCTCTTTTAAATTATTCTGCTTTTAGATTGGAAATTTTTTCGGCACATTTCTGACAAACCATTTTATCTTGATAGTCTATTAATTTTTTGGAACTACCACAGAATACACAGTTTGGTTCGTATTTTTTTAGAATTATTGAATTACCATCCACATAAATTTCCATAGGATCTTTTTCTGTAATTCCAAATTTGTTTCTTAATTCAATTGGTAGTACAACTCTACCTAATTCATCGACTCTTCTGATTATTCCGGTTGATTTCATATAATGCCCCCCTTAAAATTACATTTTTCGACATCTCGATTTTATTAATAATACCACAATTTATATAAAAGGTCAATAAAACTTTTCCTTTTTCTGTAAATTATTTTATCATATAAAATATGTTTTGGGAATACAATAATTCTATAATTGTAATTAAAATTTAAAATTTAATACTAATATATGTAATTTTTACAATAAATCAAAGATTTTAACAACGGTTTATAATTTATTAGCAAATTTAAATTGGCAAGAACAAAGTGATGTAAAAATTGCTTTGTTACAAGGAGATTAAAATGTTAAATATAATTTGGCCAGTATTTATAATAATTTCGTTTATTTATGCAATATTAAATGGTAGAGCATCAGAAGTAAATAATTCCGTTTTTGAATCTACAAAGTCTGCAGTAGAATTATCTATTTCCCTACTTGGGACTATTTGTTTGTGGAATGGAATTATGCAAATTGCGTCAAAAACAAGTATAGTGAAACACTTAAGTAAGATATTAAATCCAATCATGAAAAAACTATTTCCAGATATAAAAAAAGAAGAAAAAGTACATGAAGAAATAACAATGAATATTATTGCAAATATTATGGGGCTTGGAAATGCAGCAACGCCACTCGGATTAAAAGCAATGAAATCAATGCAAAAGAAAAATAATGATAAAAATAAATTGTCAAATTCAATGGCGATATTTATTGTTTTAAATACTGCATCAATTCAGTTAATACCAACAACTGTTATAGCAATAAGGAGTTCTTTAGGATCAACTAATCCTACAGCAATGATAGTTCCTGTATGGATAGCAACCATATGTGCAGCAATAGCTGCTGTGTTATCAGCAAAACTTCTAATGAAAAAATTTTAGAAAAATAAATAAACTTTGAGATTTACTTATTACTTACAAACTTAAATCGTCAAAAGAACCTTCCATTTTTGCAATTTATGATGGAGGAGTTAATAAAATATTTATTTAAATAATTTAAATTGTTAAAATGGAGGATTTATGACAGCTATTAATTATTTATCTAATTTAGCAATTCCTTTTACAATTTTATTAATACTTACATATGGATTAGTTGAAAAAAATAAAGTTTTTGATACTTTTTTAGATGGTGCAAAAGAAGGAATTGAAATCGTTGTAAAAATATTTCCTACACTAATAGGTTTATTTGTTGCAATAGGAGCTTTAAGATGTTCTGGAATATTAGACTTTGTAATAAAATTAATATGTCCAATTATCAATTTTTTAAAAATTCCGACAGAAATAATGCCACTTGCAATATTAAGGCCTATTTCTGGAAGTGCATCTATTGCAATAGGAAGTGATATTATGACACAATATGGAGTAGATAGCAAAATAGGGCTTATTGCTTCTACAATTATGGGATCAACTGAAACAACATTATATACAATTGCAGTATATACTAGTGTAGTTGGAGTAAAAAAAATAAGATTTGTTTTAGCTGCTGCATTGATTGGTGATTTAGTAGGAATGGTGAGTTCTGTAATAATTTGGAATTTTATGTCGTAAAGTTTTTGTTGACATTTTTTGGAAAAGAGAGTATTATAATGTCATATTCAAATTAAAAGATTTTATCAAATATTATTTTAATCAAAGATTTTAGGTGAAAGAATGATTTTTAAATTCTTATTATTTTTTCTTATATTTTTTACTGTCAGAAAAATTATCATAAAAAAATTTTCAAAAAAAATTCTTAAAATAATAAGTAAATAATAAAAACCAAATTTTAATACAATTACTAGTGTATTAGTTTATTTGTTGTACATAAAAAGTTTTTAATCTTGCAGGGAAGACAAACAAGAGGCTATTTATAAATGAAAGCCCATATAATATAAATAGTTTTTATCATCATTTCCCTGCATGCCCCCATAAATTTAATTCCATAAAGATTTATTTCTAATAAAGGGATATTCTTAAAGCTTTTAAGAATATCCTTTTTTCTTTTCTTATATTACATCAAAAAAATTACTTGGGTTATCTCTTGGTGCTATGTCAATAGCTAGATTTGTACAATTTAAAGTTTCATTTTTAATTGTTTCATATGCAAGTTCTGGGAAATTATTTTCTTTGCTTAAATGTACTAATAATGCCTTTTGTAATCCAAAATCATAAAGACTTGCCAAAGTTTTTCCTGCAGATATATTAGACAAATGCCCTTTATCACTTGATATCCTTCTCTTTAGCATATAAGGATATGATGAACATTTCAGTATTTCTGGGTCATAATTTGATTCCAATAAAATGCAAGAACTCTTTTTTAAATGATTTAATAATTCTTCAGAAACATATCCAATATCTGTTGCAATACTAATTTTTTTATTTGAATTATACAAATTAAATCCACAAGGATCAGCAGCATCATGTGGAGTATGAAAAGGTAGTATCTTAATATCTCCTATAGAAAAAGTTTCTGCGATATTAAATATCTTTTTATTATTATCTGGTATTTTACATGCAATATTTTCAATAGCTTCCCAAGTTTTTTTATTTGCATATACAGGTATATTATATTTATTAGATAAAGTAGCAATACTTCTAGTATGATCTATATGGTCATGTGTAACTAGTATTGCATCGATGTTTTCTCCATGTATATTTAATTTTTCAAGTGCAGCAATTATTTTTTTTAAAGTTACACCAGCATCAATAATTAAATTAGTATTATCTGTTTGAACAAAAAAACTATTACCACTACTTCCACTATATAAACTACAATATTTAAACATTTTTTTCATCCTTTTTTATTCAGTAATTCTTACTATATCTGCTCCTATGTTTCTGAATTTTTCTTCAATATTTTCATAGCCTCTATCAATATGCTCTAAATTATATACTTCTGTTTTGCCTTCTGCAGCTACTCCAGCAACAATTAATGCTGCACCAGCACGTAAGTCTGTTGAATATACAGAGGCACCACGTAAAGTTTCAACCCCTTCAAAAATAGCAGATTTACCTTGAGCAGTTATTTGTGCTCCCATTTTATTTAATTCATTTGTATATTGGAATCTAGATTCCCATATACTCTCATTTATTATACTTGTGCCTTCTGCAAGAGATAAAACAACTCCCATTTGAGGTTGCAAGTCTGTAGGAAATCCAGGATATGGTAAAGTTTTTATAGTAGCTTTTGTAGGTCTTTTATCACACCAAACTCTTAATTTATCTCCATTCATATCTACATTTCCACCGATTTCTAATATTTTAGCAGTTATACATTCTAAGTGTTTTGTTATACAGTTTTTAATTATTAAATCTCCTTTTGAGGCGATAGCTGCTAACATAAAAGTACCAGCCTCAATTTGATCTGGAACTACACTATAATTTTGTCCACCTTTTAAAGATTTAACTCCATTTATTTTAATCATATCTGTTCCAGCACCACGAATATCTGCTCCCATTGTATTTAGAAAGTTTGCAATATCAACTATATGTGGCTCTTTTGCAGCATTATCTATAACTGTAGTTCCTTCTGCAAGAACACTTGCAAGCATTATATTTATAGTTGCTCCAACTGAGACAATATCCATATATACATTAGTACCAGTAAGTTTTTTTGCTGTTGCTTTAACATTACCACCAGTAATTTCTACTTCTGCACCTAAAGCCTCAAAACCTTTAATATGTTGATCTATTGGCCTTGCACCTAAATTACAACCACCTGGAAGACCAACTTCAATTTCCTTTTTTCTACCTAACATTGAGCCAATCAAGTAATATGAGGCTCTAAACTTTCTAGTTAAGTCTATAGGAGCAATTGTATTTGTTATATTCCTTGTATCAACTTCTATACTGTTTTTATCTATCCATTTTATTTTTGCTCCAAGGCCCTCTAAAATTTCACAAGAGAGTTTAACGTCAACTATATTTGGTAGATTATTAATTGTACAAATTCCATCTATTAATAAAGTAGCTGGTAAGATTGCCACAGCAGAGTTTTTTGCACCACTTATATTAACTTCTCCTTTCAATGGTGTCGGTCCATTAATTATCAATTTTTCCATATAATCCCCCTCAAATAGCTACAATTACTATTTCATTTATTACAAAATAAATTAGAGTGTATGATTACACTCTAGTTTATAAAAATATTATCATAAAATTATAGGGTTTTCAATGCCTTAAAATGTTTTTTTATTGATTATATTTGTGAAGACTTATATTATCAATAAAAGAGTAAATTTTCAATTATGCAATAGTAAAAAGATTGAAAATATTTTTGTCTATGATTGTGCTAATTTTATTCCAATATTTTGGAACATTTCTACGATTTTAAATTTAAAATTTACATCATTACTGTTTTCAGATAACAATTGATATTCTTCTTCTGAAAGATTTTCTTTTATAACTTCTTTAGATTCCTCAGGTACTATTCCACTTGTTACATCAACAAAGCATAATGGAGGAAACATTACGCACCACCAATTTTGCCCTTTAGCTTCACCAATTTCTATTTTTAATGCATCATAAAAACCTGCAGGGAAAGAAATATCTCCATATGTTTTTGTAGGAAATGCAAAATTTCCTATATTTAATTTTACTGAATAATCATATCCATTTTCATGTATCGTTTTTTCAGCTATTTTTTGAATTTTATCTATATTTTTATTTGCTAATCTAATTACATCTTCTTTAGAGTTTAAATTGCTGGATATACTATTTATATACTCTAATACTTTATCTCTTACAATATATTTTAAATTTTGATCTTCTTCAGAATCACTATTTGCAATAACATGAAGCCTAAATACGCTATTTTGTATATTTGTAGATACTGCATTAACATATGAAAAAGCACATATAAAAGTATAAATAAGTAATAATATTAGCAATAATATTAAAAGTTTAAATTTTGAAAAAAATTTCATTAATACCCCTCCATTACAATTAATAGGAAATGAATTTCCATATTAATTATAAAATTGTAAATTTATCTCTTAAAAAAAGTATTAACCAAATTTAAAAAAATATACATGAATTCATTGTCGAATTTACGTACACGATTAATATTGACACACACAAAAATAGATGGTAAAATTTACCAGTAGAAAAACTTACGGGGGGACGGAAAATGGGGGATATTAGTAGTGTAGAAAGAGTATGTGGATTTTATGTAAGTAGTATGCATTTAATAACAATGATTCTACCATACATAAAAAATCAGACTAATAAAGATGTGAAAATTGAAACAATTCTAGAATATAATTTGAAAGAAAATGTAAGTAATGTTCTATCAAATTTAGTAATTAGTGAAAATGAAAAGGAAAATATTTTAAAAGTAAATTGGAATAGTAATAAAATACAAAAATACACTAATATTGAAAAAAAATTGAAAAATAATTTACAAAATAATAATAAAATAAATATATTAATAACTGGAAGTAGAAAATACATTGAGGAAGCAAATAGAATAATAAATAAATTTTTAAATAAAAATGCTAATAAAACAATACAAAAAAATATAACAATAATTGATTGTTATGAAGTAACCGAATTTGATGATAATATAAGAGAAATATTGGATTCACATGAATTAATCATAAACACTTCAGGAATTCATAAAATTGAAGATATATTTGAAGATTATGGAAAGAAAAAAGCAAATTAAAAGAGAGCCATAAAGGCTTTCTTTTTATATAAATTACTAAACAATATACTCTATTGACTAAAGTTATAAATTGATATAATATAACAAATGAAAACATATAGAAAGGGGGATAATATTTTGGAAAATAAATATGAAAAAGCAAAGAGTATATTAGAACAATATAATCAGACACATTTATTATCACAATATGAAAAGTTAGATAACCAAAAAAAAGAACATTTATTAAACCAAATTATTACTATAGATTTTAATCAAGTAAATAAATTATACAAACAAACTAAAACAGAAATAAAATTAGGTGCAGATAAAATAGAGCCTATTTCATATATAGAAAAAGAGAAATTATCAGAAGAAGAAAAAGAAAAATATTCTAATTTAGGTGCAAATGAGATAAAATCAGGGAAATTAGCTGTTGTTACAATGGCAGGACGGACAAGGAACAAGACTTCGGACATAATGGACCAAAAGGAACATATATATTAGATATAAAACCAAATCCAAAGTCTTTATTTGAGATATTATGTGATAATTTAAAAGAAGCAAAAAATAAATATAATGTAATAGTACCATGGTATATAATGACAAGTAGAGAGAATAATAATCAAACAGTAGAATTTTTTGAGAAAAATAATTACTTTAATTATCCAAAAGATGCAATAAAATTTTTCATTCAGGGAGAACTTCCAATGGTAGATACAAAAGGAAAAATTCTTTTAACTGAAGAGGGAATAATTAAAGAAGCAGCAGATGGACATGGTGGAATTTTTGAAGCAATGTTTAAAAATGATATTGTAAAAGACATGAAAAAGAAAGGTACAGAATGGATTTTTATTGGACCTATTGATAATCCACTCGCAAAAATGGTAGATGAAGTATTAATTGGATTATCAAAGGAAAAACAAGTCTTGGAAGCAGGAAAATCTTTGGTAAAAGCAAATCCTGAAGAAAAAGTAGGAGTATTTTGCAAGAAGAATGGAAAGCCAAGTGTAATAGAATATACAGAAATAACAGAAGAAATGGCACACGAAGTAGATAGTAATAATAATTTAATATATGGAGAATCTCATATAAATTGTAATATGTTTAATATTAAAGGGTTAGAAATTATAGGAAATCAAAAACTTCCATATCATAGTGCATTTAAAAAAGCAACGTATTTAGATAAAGAGGGAAATATTATAAAACCAGATGAGCCAAATGCATATAAATTTGAAAGTTTTATATTTGATGCATTTAATAAATTAGATGATATGTTAATTTTAAGAGTAAAAAGAGAAGAAGAATTTGCACCTGTTAAAAATAAAAAAGGTATAGACAGTGCAGATACAGCAGCAGAATTGTATAATAATTTTCACAATAAAAATTAAACAAACAACAATTTATATAATTAGATCTATATAAAATGAAAGGAATAAAAAACATGGAATATTTAAAAAAATATGAAGAATGGTTGGAGAGTAATGAAATTGATGAAAATACAAAAGAAGCTTTAAGAAAAATAAAAGGAAATAATGAAGAAATAAAAGATAGCTTTTATAAAGAATTAGAATTTGGAACAGCAGGACTACGTGGAATTGTAGGACCAGGTACTAATAGGATGAATAAATATACGGTTGGAAAAGCAACACAAGGTCTAGCAAATTATATTATCAAAAATAATGGCCAAGAAAAAGGAGTTGCAATCGCATATGATTCAAGAAACATGTCTAAAGAATTTAGCAAACTTGCTTGTTTAATATTAAATGCTAATGGAATAAAAACATATAGATTTGAATCTCTAAGACCTACACCAGAATTATCATTTGCAGTAAGAAATTTAAATTGTATTTCTGGAATAGTAATTACTGCAAGTCATAATCCACCAAAATATAATGGGTATAAGGTTTATTGGGAAGATGGAGCACAAATATCTTATCCAATAGATGAAGAAATAACAAAAGAAGTAAATAATATAAGTAGATATTCAGAAATAAAACAAATTACAGAAGAGGAGGCAATAGAAAAAGGACTATATAATGTAATTGGAGAAGAAATAGATAATAAATATATAGAATATTTAAAAACAATTTCATTAAATCCGGAAATTATAAAAAGACAAGCAAAAAATATAAAAATTGTTTATACACCACTTCATGGAACAGGTAAAAAATTAGCCACAAGAATTTTAGAAGAATTAGGATTTTGTAATGTATATATAGTAAAAGAACAATCAGAACCAGATGGTAACTTTCCAACAGTATCTTATCCAAATCCAGAAGATCCAGCTTCATTTGAACTTGCATTAAAACTTGCAAAAGAAGTAGACGCAGACATTGTTATTGCAAATGATCCAGATGCAGATAGAATAGGCATTCATGTAAAGGATACTAAAACAAATGAATATATACTGTTTAATGGAAACATGATAGGACTTACAATTGCAGAATACTTAATTAATCAAAAGAGAGAAAAGGGATTATTAGAAAAAAATACAGCATTAATAAAAACAATAGTATCTTCAAATATGACAGACAAAATATGTGAAAAAAATAATGTTGCATTATTTGAGGTTCTAACAGGATTTAAAAATATAGCAGCAAAGATAAAAGAATTTGAAGAAAAAAATACGTATAAATGTATAATGGGATACGAAGAAAGTTATGGTTGCTTAGTTGGAGATAAAGTAAGGGACAAAGATGGAATTGTAGCACTAATGTTACTTTCAGAAGCAGCAGCATTTTACAAAGAAAAAGGGCTTACATTATGGGATAATATGTTAAAAATGTATGAAACATATGGATATTACAAAGAAAATCAAGTATCTGTAGTTTTAGAAGGTGCAGATGGTGCTGAAAAAATAAAAAATATAATGGAAAAAGTAAGAAATAATCCACCAAAACAAATAGAAAAGTATAAAGTATTAAAATTTAGAGATTATTTAAATGGAACAATAATTGATATGAAATCAGGAAAAATTTACCATCAAAACTTACCAAAATCAAATGTACTATACTTTGAATTAGAAAATGATTTTTGGTGTTGTGTCAGACCTTCTGGAACAGAACCTAAAATAAAATTTTATATGGGAGTAAAAGGGAACAGTCTAGAAAATGCAAATATCCTTGTAGAAGAACTAACTGAAGGAATGAAAGAATTAATGAAAACGAATTAAACCAAAACTATGTTGACATAAAACCACAAAGATGATAAAATATTAATATGATTTACAATAGTTGTAAAAAATATAAAAAAGTATTGACTATTTACAAAATTTGTAATATATTTCATACACGTAGAGAATATTTTTTATAATTATGCGTACAATTTAAATATGGTTATTTGAGGATAGTAAGGCAGCTATCGCGCCAGAGATGGTCTTAAAAGAGATGTAGGGTACGCCGTCCTACCATGTAACCAATGCTTAAAAGAGGTACTTTTAAGTGCCTCTTTTAATTTCTAAAAGATTAAATTATCCAAACGGTATAAATTTTCCTATTCTTATATTATGTTCTAATTTGTCTTCAGTTATAGGAAATATAGTTCTAAAAAGTAGCCCATTATTTCCTTTCACTATTTTAATCCCAACCAAAGAAATTTCATTAAGTCTCTTTATATATTGAATGTTACCATTTTGATGAATACCTACGTAGTCAGGAGAGTTTAGAATTAATGGAATAGATTTAATTGCTTGGTAATAGTTAGCAGCACAAGAATATTCATTTTTATGTTTTTGGCAATGTTCTTCTATTCTATTAGACCATATATTTATATTTTGAGGTTTCAAATCTAAACGCAAGATTTCAATAACTTCTTTACTTAATTCTCCAATTTTAATATTTTTACTTTTATTAAACTTTTGTAAATCTAATTCTTGCAAAATAAAATCTCCTTTATAATAATATAAAAATTATACATAAAAGAGATAAAACATACAATAATAATTGTAAAAAAATTCCAAAAAAATCATTTGTTCCATCCTTTTATATTTCCTCTTTTTATAGCACCATAAATATTTGCTTTTACATTAGGGATTTCTTTCTGAAATTCCCATATTAGCTTTTTCATGTTTTCCCTTTTTGAGACTCCGATCCATTGGGCAACATTTTGGCATAACTTCTATGTTGTTTTTCTTTATAAATGTTTTTATACTTTTTTCAGGAGCATAAATAAGAGGTCTTATTAGAGTTATTTTCGATCTATCCATATAAGAAGTTGGAGCAAATGTATTGATATTTCCACCATACAATAAATTTAAGAAAAAAGTTTCTAAAACATCATCTTCATTATGACCCAATGCAATTTTGTTACATTTTTCTCTAATTGCCGTGCTATTTAATATACCTCTTCTTAAATTGGCACATAAAGAACAAGGATTTTTTTCTTTTCTAATATCAAATACAATTTCTTTTATGTGACTTTTTTCTTCTATATATTGAACTCCAATATTTTCACAAGTTTTTTTAAGGAATTCGCTATTAAAAAATTCAAAGCCAGGATTAACGCTTATTGCAATAATTTCAAATTTTTTATCATAAAATCTTTGTAAACTCTTAAGTCCCATAAGAAGGGTAATAGAATCTTTTCCACCAGAAAGACCAACAGCTATTTTGTCACCGTCTTTTATCATATTATAATCATCTACAGCTTTTCTAATATAACTTAAAATTCTTTGCATAAACTCCCTCCTGAGAAAAAAGGGGTTTATTCCCCTTTTTTTCTCAATAATTATAATATATGATATGCTTCTTGTCAAAGCTATTAAACTAGTGTATAATATAATAAGTATGCACTTATAGCTCAGTAGGATAGAGTGCTCCCCTCCTAAGGGAGAGGCCGCTGGTTCGAATCCAGCTAAGTGCACCAAACTAAAAAATAACTTTCAGCAATTTTTTAGAGTTAAGAGTAAGAGTGAAAAGTGAAAATGTTAGAAAAAAAATTATTTATGAGAGAAGCTTTAAAAGAGGCAAAAAAAGCATATAAAAAGGAAGAAATACCTGTAGGAGCAATTATTGTTAAAGACGGAGAAATAATTGCAAAAGCTCATAATTTGAAGGAATCAAAGCACAGTAGTATTTCTCATGCAGAAATATTGGCAATTGCAAAAGCTAATAAAAAGTTAAATGCGTGGAGATTAGAAAATTGCGAAATGTATATAACTTTAGAACCATGTATGATGTGTATGGGAGCAATTATCAATTCTAGGATAAAAAAAATACATATAGGAGCATTGGATCCAAAAACAGGTTCATGTGAATCTGTTATAAATATAGAAAATTATAAATTTAATCATGTAGTAGAAATAGAAACAGGAATACTAAAAGAGGAATGTGAATATATTTTAAAAGATTTTTTTAAAATGTTAAGAGCAAAGAAACGGAGGAAAAAATGAAACGAAGTAGTTTCTCTAAAAAGAGAATTATACATATATGTATTGTTGCATTTATATTAATAATGATGATAATAATTTCTGCACTACTTATGCTTAGATATAATGTAGAGGGAGAAAAGAATTTACCTTTTAATTTAAAGGGAATTAATATTGTAAGTACCGCAGAATCAAATCTTACTCAAGATGAAGAAGATGTGTGGCATGCAGGAATACTACAAAAAAATGATATTTTCTTTATGATTGAAAAAAATAGTAATTATAAAAAAGAAGATGCAATTAAAAAAATAAGTTTTGAAAATTTTCAAGAAATTAAGACAAATGAAGATATGATAGTAAATATATATAGACCAACTACATCAGTAGAAACATATGATTATTCAGATGAATATAAAATACAAGATTCATTAGAATATTTGGGAGGACAATCAACTAATACAGAAACACTTCAAATCAATAACCAAGGTGGATTAATAGGATTTAGTATAACTTCAGACAATCTAGGTGAGTATGTATTTGATGAAAATGAAAAATTACCAAGTGATGGAAGGTTACTTGATAAAGCTGGTATAAAATCGGAAGATATAAATTTTAAAATTTCATTTGATTTAATAATAGAAACTGAATCTAATCACAAATTTAAAGCAAATATTGTTTTAGATTTACCAAAAGGAAATATATTAGAAGAAGGAGTTGGGACTTTAGAAGATACAGAACTGGAAAATGTTATATTTAAGAGATTTTAAATATTAATTAATATTAAGATAAATTGTAATTTATTTCATGTTCGGAAAATTCAGGACAGTCCCAAAAATCCCCAAAATCGATGATTTTTAGGGACAGTCCCTAGGATTTTCCTCTCACAAACAACAATTTATCAAATAACAAATTGGAAAACAATAAAAAGGCTTGATTATATCAAAATAAAATTATATAATTGAATAGCAAAGCAAATAAGTTAACTTTTGTATGGAGGGTAATTCAATAGAAAGCTACGAACCTCGTCAGGTCCGGAAGGAAGCAGCGATAAGTAGTCAAATTCTATGTGAGTTGCTTTCCATAGAGAAGTTAACTTATAATTTAAGGGGGAAAACATGTCATATACAGCATTATACAGAAAATTCAGACCATTAAAGTTTAATGAAATGGTTGGACAAGAGCATATTACAGATACACTAAGAAAACAAGTAATAATGGAAAGAGTTGGACATGCATATCTTTTCAATGGTGGAAGAGGAACTGGAAAAACGTCAGCTGCAAAGATTTTAGCAAGAGCAGTTAACTGCTTAAACCCACATAATGGCGAACCTTGTAATGAATGTGAAATTTGCAAGGCAATACTTTCTGGTGCACTTACTGATGTTGTCGAAATGGATGCTGCCTCAAATAATAGTGTTGAAGATATAAGAGGAATTAGGGATGAAGTAAATTTTTTGCCAACGCGTGCAAAATATAGAGTATATATTATAGATGAGGTACATATGCTATCAACGGGAGCATTCAATGCTTTGCTTAAAACATTGGAAGAACCACCAGAGCATGTTAAATTTATACTAGCTACAACAGAACCACAAAAATTACCAGCAACAATTCTTTCGAGATGTCAAAGATTTGATTTTAAAAGAATTTCAAATCAAGACATAGTAAAAAGATTAAAAATAATATGCGAAGAAAGTAATATACAGATAACAGAAGATGCTTTAAAAATTATAGCTGTTCTTTCAGAAGGAGCAATGCGTGATGCAATTAGCATATTGGAAAGATGTACAGGAGAGGGAAAAGGACTAATTGATGAAAACATTGTAAGAGATTTAGTAGGAATTCCTAAAACTAGTCAAATATATTCTATAGTTAAAGCTATTTTTGATTCAAATGTAGATGAAATAATTAATAATACAAGTAATATAATAAATGAGGGTAAAGATGTTGATAATTTCTTATGGGAAATAATAAAATATATAAAAGATATATTAGTATACAAATCAAGTAAAAATTTAGAAATATATAATAGAGAAGAAAAAAAACAAATAAATGAATTATCTGAAAGAGTTTCTAAAGAAAGATTATTACATTTAATTTATGAATTATCAGAGCTCTCGAATACTATTAAATGGTCTTCACAAAAAACAGTTATGTTTGAAGCAGGAATGATAAAAGCTTGCATGAATTTAGAAATTAGTAGTGAAAAAATAAATATGGGACTCGGAGTTTATGACGACCAAAAAAAAGTCAATAAAGTAATATCAAATGAAAAAGATATAGATCCTACAAATAGTCGTCTGCAAAAAAATGTAAATACTAAAACCAAAGAAAAAACAGATGATGTAGGAACGAAAAAAACTCATATGCAAGATGAGAGTGTTGAAATAAAAGGATTAAAAGCTAAATCAACTGGAGAGAATCTTCCATATTGGAATAATGTAATTAACAAAATAAAACAAAACGGTAAGATGGGAATATACGTTAATCTCATAGGTAGTACTGCTCGAGAAATAAATGATATGACAATAGAGGTATTACTTGCAAATAAAAACACATTTGGAAAAGAAATATTAGAGACACATGAGAATAAAGATGAAATAGAAAAAATTGTATCTATAGAAGCAGGAAAAACGATGAATGTAAGGTTTATAAATGCAGAAGATAAAAAAAAAGCCAATTTAAAAACTAATTCTATTGAGAATATTATAACAGATTTAGATATTCCAATTAATATAATAGATAAATAAAGGAGGAAAATAGAATGTCAAAGAGAGGTGGATTCCCAGGAATGGGTGGATTCGGAGGAATGAATATCAATCAATTAATGAAAGAAGCAAAAAAAATGCAAGCAGATTTAGAAAAATCACAAGAAGAACTACAAGCTAAAGAATTTGAAGCAACAGCTGGTGGAGGTGCGATAAGTGTAAAAGTAGGTGGAAACAAAGAAATAAAAGAAATAAATATAAGTAAAGATGTTGTAGACCCTGATGATGTAGAAATGCTTCAAGATTTAATTATTACTTGTATAAATGAAGCATTAAGAAAAGTTGATAGTGCACAAAGTGCAAATATAGGAAAATATAATATACCAGGTATGTTTTAATATGACAGCACTTATTGATATGTAATGGGGACATAGTGCATCAGAATTAATAAATCTAAAGGAAAAACTATGTCCCTATACAATTATAAAGGGGATGATGTAATATGTCATACTATTCACCATCAATAGAAAAATTAATAGAAAGTTTTGAAAAATTACCCAGCATTGGACATAAAACAGCAGTAAGACTTGCTTTTCATATGTTAGATTTAAATCAAGAAGACACACAAGAGTTTATAAATTCAATAGTAAATGCAAAAGCAAATTTAAAATACTGTAGCAATTGCTATAATATTTCAGATACTGATCCATGTCCAATATGTAGTAGTCCTAAAAGAGATAGTTCAATAATCTGTGTTGTGGAAGATGTACGAGATATAATGGCAATGGAAAGAACACATGAGTTTAAAGGCGTGTATCATGTATTACACGGTACAATATCTCCTATGAATGGAATTGGACCAGAGGATATAAAAATAAAAGAACTTTTAAATCGTATAGGAAATGGAGATATAAAAGAGATAATAATAGCTACAAATCCTAGAGTAGAGGGAGAGGCAACAGCTATATATTTATCAAAAATAATAAAACCATTAGGAATAAAAGTAACAAGAATAGCACATGGTATACCTGTTGGTGGAGATTTAGAATATACAGATGAAATAACTCTTAGCAAAGCTTTAGAGGGAAGAAGAGAATTATGATGAAAGAATAGTTAAATTATCACCAATTGCAGAAAAGAAACCAGAAAGAACAGATAGTTCTTCTTGAGTAAATTCCTTGCTTATAGCAATTGCAATAGTACTTGCAAGAGCGACAAGTTCACAATTAGAAAAATCAGATATACACATAAAAACACCTCTTAATTTAATATATGAGGTGTTATTTTTAATGTTTAATAAATTGTTGTTTGTGAGAGGAAAATCCTAGGGACTGTCCTTAAAAATCACCAATTTTGGGGATTTTTGGGACTGTCCTGAATTTTCCCAAATTACAATTTACCTAATAATATTTCACAAATATCTCTAGTGGAGTTTTTCTTAGCTAAAAGCCTAGCATTTATCTTCATAGAATTTAATTTACTTTCTGAATTTAAAATTTTATATAATTCATCTTCAATATTGTCATGTTTTTTTATCCATATTGCTACACCTTTTTTTTGTAGAAATTCAGCATTTTCTTCTTCTTGACCAGGTATTGGATTAATAACTATTATAGGAAGACCAGATGCTAAACTTTCAGTTGTAGTGAGGCCACCAGGTTTTGTTATTACTAAATCTGATACACTCATAAGTTCAGGAATTTTATTTGTAAATTTTAGAACTTTTACAGTATTATCAGAATTAGTTTTTGATACTAATTCATCAAATTGTTTTTTCATTTTTTCATTTTTTCCTGATATAGCAATAATTTGTAAATTAGGAAAAGCTTTTATAATTGATTTTAACATATTAAAAATTTTATCTTTTCCAAAGCCTTGTTCTCCACCTGCAAAAAATAATACAGTTCTTTTATCTTTAGATAAATTAAATTCTGATAATATTTTTTCTTTATTATAATTTGCTAAAAATCTATTTGATAACGGTATGCCTGTTACTTTTATTTGAGTTTCTTTTATTCCTCTTTTTAACAAATTTTCTCTCATACCATCATGAGCCACAAAAAAATAATCTATATAAGCTGAATGCATAAGCCATTGACTATGTGGAGCATAATCAGTAATGATTGTTGCAATTTTTGAGTTTATTTTTTTCTTCTTTTTTAATATTGCACACATATGACTACTAAAAGGATGAGTTGATATTATTAAATCTGGATTATAACTTTGGAGCAATTTATTTAATTTAATGGACATTATTTTTTGAGTTTTATCATTTACTTTAGTAAAAGGACCATTTTCAGCTCCATAATATACTTTTTTCCACACCCAATGAGCATTTTTTGCCATTTCAGCATAAGCTTTCGTAGTAACTTTATTTAAAGCTTTATTTATATATTCAATACAGTCAACAATACAAGTTTCTGTATCAGTATAATTTGAGTCTATATATTCTTTTATGTTTCTAGCAGCGGATAAATGGCCACCACCATATGAACCATAAAATATCAAAATTTTTTTCATAAAAAACCTCGTAACATATAATTATTTTTTCCTATTATACCATAAAAATTCATAAAAAAAGTATAAAATTCCAAAAAGAATACAAAATATATTTAAGTGTAAATTGTAATTTGTTTGTGAGAGGAAAATCCTAGGGACTGTCCCTAAAAATCACCAATTTTGGGGATTTTTGGGACTGTCCTGAATTTTCCGAACATGAAACAAATAACAATTTATTTAATTAATAAGATTATAAATGGAGATAAAAATGAAAACAATATGTTATATATTTTTAATAATTATATTTTCTATTTGTTTAATATATTTTTCAGGCAATTTAAACTATAATCAAGTATTTGCGGCAAATAGTAATTCTGCATCAGATTTACAACTTATGGCAAGGGCAATAAATGGAGAGGCAAGAGGAGAAAGTTATGAAGGACAGGTTGCAGTTGGAGCAGTAATAATGAATAGAGTAAAGCATAGCGATTTTCCTAATACAATTGCTGGTGTAATTTACCAACCAGGAGCTTTTACTGCGGTTTCTGATGGACAAATAAATGTCCCAATAGATGAATCTTCAACAGTAGTAAAAGCTGCACAAGATGCTTTAAATGGTTGGGATCCAACAAATGGGTGTATATTCTATTTTAATCCAGATACTGCAACAAATAGTTGGATATGGTCAAAAACTATAGTAAAAACAATTGGAAAACATCATTTTTGTAAATAGATAAGATTGGGGAGAAAAAAATGAATAATTTTTTAAAAACAATGAAAAAGAATTATCTTTATGGGATTATGATTTTGTTAGTAATAGTTAGTATAGTTCTTGGATATTTTCTATATAAAGAAAAACAAGAATATACAGTAGCTACTCATAATCAATATAACTTGGCTTTATATGAATTGATTGATTATGTACAAGATGTAGAAAATTATTTAGCTAAAGCTATGATTACAAGTACGCCAGAGCATGGGGCAGAGACTCTTAGTAAAGTATGGAGAGAAGCAAATTTAGCACAGGTATATTTATCACAGCTTCCAGTATCAAGTACAGAACTTGCAAATACTGCTAAATTTTTAAATCAGGTTAGTGAGTATAGTTATTCACTTTCAAGAAAAAATATATATAATGAAGAACTTTCGCAAGACGATTTAGACAATTTAAAGGAACTACATGATTATAGTCAAGAATTAAAAAATACATTAGACCAATTGTCTACAGATATGAATGAGGGAAGAATAAGTTGGGATGAATTAACTAAAGATACTGAAATTGCATTTGCACAACAAGTTGATAACTTATCTGCTGAAACATTTAAAAATTTAGACGAAAATTTTGGAGAATATGCTGGATTAATTTATGATGGAGCATTTTCAGAACATATGGAATCTGTAGAAAAAAAAGGACTTACAGGTGAAGAGATAGATGAAGAAAAAGCAAAACAAATAGCAAAGGATTTTATTGGAGAAGATAAAATATTAGAATTAAATTCTAATGGATTAATAGAAAATGGAGATATACAGGTTTTTGATTTTAGTAGTAAGATAAAAGATGGCGATGATAACAATCCACTTACTATATCAATATCTAAAGTAGGTGGACATATTGTAAATATGAACTATAATAGGCAGATAGATACAGAAGTGCTTTCTCAAGAAGAGGCAAATAATATAGGAAAAGAATTTTTAAAATCACGTGGAATTGAAAATATGAAAGAAACATATTATTTAAAAGAATCAGGAATTGTAACTATAAATTATGCATATGAACAAGATGGAGTAGTAGTGTATCCAGATTTAATTAAATTAAAAATAGCATTAGATAATGGTGATGTTTTAGGTATGGAAACAAGTGGATACTTAAATAATCATACTACAAGAGACATTCCTAAGGCAAAAATTTCAATAGAAGAAGCAAAGAGTAATTTAAATAAAAACTTGGAAATAACAAGTGAGGGACTAGCAATAATTCCAACAGAATGGAAAACAGAGATACTTTGTTATGAGTTTAAGGGAAAAATCAATGATACTGATTTTCTAGTATATATAAATACTGAAACTGGAAGAGAAGAAAATATTTTAGTTATTATAGACACACCAAATGGAATCTTAACGCAATAAGCGTTTAAAAAATTGAAAAAATTGTTAAAATAAAAAATAATATTTTGCAAATAATATAAATAGAAAAATGAAACTTCATTTTTCTAAAGGAGGATTTAAAATGGCAAGAAACAAAGGATTAATGTCTGAAAATCTAAAAGAAGAAATTGCAAAAGAGCTAGGAGTATATGAAAAAGTTAAACAAGAAGGATGGGGAAGTGTATCATCAAAAGATTGTGGTAGCATGGTTGCAAAAGCTATAGAAATAGCTAACAGGAAAGCATAACTTAAAAGCGGATAAATTAAATTTTATCCGCTTTATTTTTGAATATAAATAATTTGCTGAGAACATAGTTACATATTATTACAATTGCTTGAGAAATTATAGTAAATATAATAACATATAAATCTGAATTTAAACGTAAAAGAGTGACAAAGAACCACATAATTAACATTTCTAATAATAATGTACCTATTCTTGCTAAAATAAAATTAATAAATTCCTTTATTTTATCCTTATTTTTATTTTTGCTTTTAAAAACAAAAATACTGTTAGTAAAATATGCAAATAGTACTGCAACAATCCAAGATATTATTATAGAAGTTTGTAGTTGTATTGGATTACTTGCATCAAATATGGTAAATAACAACAAATATTTTGTTATTAAATTTACAAGTGTTGTTAATACTCCAAAAATTAAATAATTTATAATTTCTGCATATTTCATATAAATTTTTTTTATATTTTTTACCATAATTATTTACTCCTTTATTTAGTGCTTTTTAATTGTTTTAATTTATCTGTATATTTAGTATAATTCATTTCAAAATCTTGTTTATTTTTTCTACTAATAGTATCTAAAATTAATCCTCCAAAAAATGATTGTATAGTACAAATATAAAAGAAAACTGACGCAATAAATGAAGGTATTTTTGGAACTAGTCCAGTTTTAAAGTAATCAATTAAAACTGGTGTTATAAACATACTACCTATTATAAATAATACTAATGATAGCCACATAAAAAATGATAAAGGTCTATAATTCTTATATAATGAAATTATAGTTTTAATCACTTTATACCCATCTGAATAAGTATTTAACTTTGACTGGCTTCCTTCCTGCCTATCGTGATACTCAATTATTACATTTTGTGTAAGTAAGTTTTTATCCAAAGAATGAATTGTCATTTCAGTTTCTATTTCGAAACCTTTAGATAATATAGGGAAAGTTTTAACAAATAAATAGCTAAATGCTCTATAACCAGTCATTACATCTTTAATATTGCTTTTATATATGGAATTAATAAGATCCCTTACTAATTTATTACCAAAATCATGAAAAAGCCTTTTGTTTTCCGTAGAATATGTAGAAGATAGTCTATCTCCAATTACCATATCTACATTGTCATTTAATACTAAATCTGCCATTTGTTTTGCATTTTTAGAAGGATATGTGTCATCACCATCTGTCATGATATAGCATTCTGCATCTATTTCTCTAAACATTCTTTTTATTACATTTCCTTTGCCCTGCTTTTTTTCATATCTAACAATTGCACCAGCATTTCTTGCAATTTCATCTGTTCCATCTGATGAATTATTGTCATATACATATATAGTCGCATTTGGCAAGTCTCTTTTAAAGTCTTCTACTACTTTTTTTATTGTTTTTGCTTCATTATAGCAAGGTATTAATACTGCTATTTTATCCATTTAAATAACCCCCTAAATATCTATTTATGATAGTATCAGTTATTCTTTTACTGGCTTTTCCATCTCCATAGGGATTTGAAGCTTTACTCATTGTATCATATATTTTTTGATTTGTTAATAATTTTTTTGTTAATTCATATATTGTTTTTTCATCCGTACCTACTAGTTTTAATGTACCTGCATTTATTCCTTCAGGCCTTTCTGTTGTATTTCTTAGTACCAAAACAGGTTTTCCAAGAGAGGGGGCTTCTTCTTGTATACCTCCACTATCTGTTAAAATTATATAAGATTTATTCATGAAATTATGAAAATCAATTACTTCTAGTGGGTTAATCAATTTTATTTTTTGATTATTTCCTAATATTTCGTTAGCTATTTCTTTGATTTTTGGATTTAAATGTACAGGAAATATAACTTTTACATTAGAAAATTCATCTGTTATTCTTTTTATTGCTTTAAAGATATGTCTCATAGGTTCTCCTAAGTTTTCTCTTCTATGAGTTGTAAGAAGTATTAATTTATCGTTTCCCACCCAGTTAAATAATTCATGTTTATAATTTAAATTAACTGTTGTATTAAGAGCATCTATTGCCGTATTACCTGTAACAAAAATATTATCAGGATTTTTCCCTTCATTTATTAAACTTTGCTTACTTTTTTTAGTTGGTGCAAAATGAATATCAGAAAGAATTCCTACTATTTGTCTGTTCATTTCTTCAGGATATGGAGAATATTTATTCCATGTACGAAGACCTGCTTCAACATGTCCAATATCTGTTTGAGCATAATATGCAGCTAGTGCCCCTGAAAATGTTGTAGTTGTATCTCCATGTACTAATACAATATTTGGCTTTTCTTTATTTATAACTTCTTCTAAACCTTTTAAAGCTCTGCTAGTTATATCGCTTAAAGTTTGACCTTGTTTCATTATATCTAAGTCATAATTTGGTACTATATTAAATACGTTCAAAACTTGATCAAGCATTTGTCTGTGTTGTGCTGTAACACAAACTACACAATTTATTTCATTTCTTGATTTTAGTTCTTTAACCAATGGAGCCATTTTTATAGCTTCAGGTCTTGTACCAAAAACAGTCATAACCTTTATTTTACCCATTAACGGTTGTCCTTCTTTCTTTATTAATTAATACTAAAAATATAAATTTAATTAATTTAAAATACTTAAGAAATCTTTTTGGTTCTTTAATTGCTCTATATAACCATTCTAAATTAAGATGTATTACCCAGTTAGGAGCTCTTTTTAAAGTTTTACTTATTACATCAAAACTTCCGACCAACAGGCATAAGTATTTTAACATTTTCTAATTTGTCTTTATATTTAAGTATAAATTCCTCTTGTTTAGGATTGCCCAAACCTATAAATAATATGTCAGGATTAGCATTAATTATTTTTTTTAAAACCTCCTTTTCATTTAAAAATCCGTTACATGTACCAACTATATTTATACCTGGATAAGCTCTTTGAAGTTCATACATTGCTTTTTCAGCAACACCTCTTTTTGAACCATATAAGAATATTCTAGAATTATATGAAATGGTTGATGAACATATTTTATGCATTAAATCTATTCCAGTAATTCTTTCTTTTACATTACCATTATTTAATTTTGACGAATAAACTATTCCAATTCCGTCCGGAATTTGATATTTTTCTGAATTAATTTTATCTATATAATATTGATTATTATAATTACTTACAATAATTTCTGGATTTATGCTAGCTATAATTACTTGTTTATTATTTTTATAGTCTTGCAATATATTATTGATTAAACAATTATAATTATCTGTACATACATTAAACCCTAATATTTTTTCTTTATTCATAAATTCTCCTAATTATTTTTAAAAATTTTAAAATAGATTGTATAAATTTTTTTTGCTAATCTATACAATTTACCATTGTCATATTCTGATAAAATTTTATTTTGGGCTTCAATTTGACTCTTTAAAGAGTTAGTAAGATTTTGTAAATCCAAGTTATTATTTTGCAAAATCATATATTCTTGTTCTTGCTTTGATATTTTATTAGATAATAATTCATTTTTTTTATTTATATCTTTAATTAAATTATTTTTTAAAATATAGTCGTTTACTAAAACATCATGGAGCTGTTTATATTTTAGGTTTATATTATCATTTAGATAATTTTTAATTGCTTCTAAAAATTCACTTTCTGCTTTATCAGAGATATAAAATAGTTGTTCTTTTATATTATTTTGTTTTTTTCTATACTCATCAGAGCAGGCTAAAGACAATATTTCTGGGATATTTTTTGTTTGATTTGTGTATGGCAAGATATTTGATTCAACTAAGTCATGTTGAAGTGTGTTAAAATCACCTAATTTTTTATTAATATTATTTGAAAAAATTGCTACAGGTATATTGTTATATAATGCCTCAAAAGTTGCAGAAGAATTATCAGATAAAACCACATCTGATTTAGTAAATAAATCAGATAAATTAGTGTTTAAATCATACCATTCATCTACTACATTTTTTAAATTATCCAATCTATTTTTTTCATTATTTAGAAAACTTGTCCCATGATGAAATTTTACAATTATATAATATTTTGATTTTAATTCATGAAGAGTATTAATTAATTCATCAATGGAACTTAATTCACCATATGTAGGTAAATATAAAAGAGTTTGTTTTTCATTATTAGAATTTGATTTTATAGATTTATATTTTAGACTACCAATAACAATAGGATTAGAAAACACTTTAAAATATGAGGCTTCATATTTACTATGACACAATATTGCATCATAATATATGTTCCAATCAGGTTGAAGACAGGGATCAGGTTTTGCTGTAATTAAACCATAAGGAAATTTAATTCTATATATATGGTTAATACTAAAGTATTTATCTGTTGGATATGGCTCTAATAATATTTTATAACTTGTATTGTCTGGTTTTCTTTTAGGCATATAATTATTTTTTAATAAATAATTATACGTAGTATTGAATAAAGCATCAAAACCATCTGAATATTTTGATTCAGGAACATATATATCTAAAGAAATATTATTATTTAATAATGTTTTAATTCCATTTTCTATATATTGAAATTGAATTAAATTTTCTATTACTATTGCTATATCTTTTTTATTTATAATATCCTACCTCCAATCTGTAAAAATTATTCAAAATCTTTTAAAAGATTTACTATGACTTTAGCTTTTTCATACCAGGTATTTTGCAATGCTTCTTTAGTTAATAATTTAAAATATATTTCGTCTTTAAGATTGATACAATAATCTATTAATTTTATAAATTCATTATAATTATTTGATATAAAAACCGATTTATACTTTTTACATTCTGTCATCGCTGTAGTAACAATTGGTTTTTTTAATGCCATATATTCAAATAGTTTAACTGGTGAAGTAGCCTTTGTAATGCTATTTATTAAAAATGGAATAATACAAACACTAAATTTTGATGCATAATTTTGTAATACACTATAATTTCTAGATCCTAAAAAAAATATATTTGAAAAATTATTTATACCAGATTTATCTAGTGAATCATCATATTTTACTCCAAATAGAACAATATTATATTTGGGTCTCTGTTTTGCTAAATATTTTATTAAATTATAATCAAACCAATTTGCAAGAGCTCCGTAATAGCCGGATAATTGGTTTATTTGAATCAAGAATACTTTGATATTCATTTTCAAAATCAAAATTTTTATCTACATTTTGAAAATGCTCAAAATCAACACCATTACAAGAAAAAGCCATTTTTTCTTTACCTCTTTTTTTTAGAATATCTTTTTCTAATTCATTTGCAGTAACCACTACAAAAATATTTTTAGTATCTTTTAACATATAATTGTATTTATCAATTTGATTCTTAGGAATCTTATTTGTTCCTATTATCTCTGGACTTAAGTCATCTATATATTCATATATTATTTTAAATCCATTATTTATATATTTTTTTAATTTATTTAAAGACATATTAAAATCTGTTGAATATATTTGAATATATTTTGGAATATCCTTTTTTTCTAATTTTGAAAATAATAATTTTTTAATAGGAGTATTGTCAAAATTTATTAAATATAAATTATTATTTAATTTTTTTATATTTTTTATTTTGTCAGTCATAGTAGTAACTTCATAAAAAATTAAACAATTTTGACTTGCTAGATTTATAGAAATATGTTGAGGCCTTTGAAATAGGGGTGTATTCCAACCAAATGTACTTTTCCATATTATAATTCTGTGGTATGTACCATTTAGTATAGAATCAAACATTTTTGAGTATTTTTTATAGTGAAATATAATGTTTAAATAAGAAAATATATTTAATTTTGATAAATATCTAGATTTTACATATTTATATATTTTTTTAAAGGTCAAATAAAATCCATCTTTTTTTAAAATAGATATTATTCTTGAAAAATTTTCTTTCATTTTTACTCCTTTACGTATAATGTTAAGGCAGCTAATATTGGTGTGCATGTAAATAGACTGTAAACGTATCTAATGTCTACCATTGGACCGGCAAGCTGAGTTAATAATACAAGTGATAATGGTATAAAACCTAAAATATATTTGTAATTTTTTTTATATATTAAATATCCCAAACATATTATTAATAAATTAAAATAGAAACCAGGGTTTGTCATTGTTGATAGTAAAGGGATGTCATTTTTATAAATTTTATCATTTATTACATTTATGAAATTAATATTATAAAAATCATTTCTTATATTTGTATCCTTTGGGAGCATATTTGCTATTAATGCTGAGGAGTCGGTTTTAAAATTTTCTAATCCTTTCGCACCATCATTATCTAAATAATAAAAGCGATAAGTTGTACAAAGAAAAGATTCAATACTTCTTGTTGGATATTTTATTAACAATTCTAAATTAAATTTTAATAATTCTAATTTATTAGAATTTATTTTTTCAATATTTAAAATTCCTTTTATTGGGTCAGCAATAAGGGGATTATATAGCTCACGTATATTATCTGACATTATATAAGATTCTATTGTTTCTTTTTGTTGTGGTGTCAAATTTTGAAATTCATATTTATATATTCTAGCCATTTGCTGAGATGAGATAGAATACATTTCTGCTTTAGATCCATCTAATACACCAAATGATTTTCTAACAGGATTATCTAGAATTATAAATATTAATATTGGAATGACAAACATAGTAAGTATTCTAATCCAATTTTTCCTATTAGCTATTAATGTAAATGGAAATAATATCAAAATAATATAAATTCCGTTTTTTCTAGATAACATGGCTAAAAGAAAAACTAATATCATCAGAAATATATATTTATTTGATTTTATAATTTTTTTATTTGTACATAATTCTATAATTCCAATAGTAATTAAAGTAATAAATAAAGAAAATATAATATCTTTTGTGAGCCACATGCTATATAAAGGGTATATTGGAAACAGCATAAAAAATAATAATGTAAATAATCTAAATTTTATTTCTACCTTTTGTCTTGCCATATAATAGATAATAAATGAAAAAGTAAAGCAAGATAAAATTACTTGAAATAAGGTATAAATTAATATGCCGATATTATAACTATTTAGCATTTTCCCTAAATTCAAACATAATTTAATAAATAATGTGTGAATATATGGATGATGATTTGTAAGAGCTTCATTATTTAAAGCTTGATTTATTTGGACTATAAAATCATAATTTAAGTTTCCAGGCAAACTATTAATTAAGTACGGAATATATGCAATAAATATTAACAATGCTATCAAAAAAAATGATTTTTTATTGTTGGTAAAAAGTTTGTATTCTTTATTTGTATTTTTTTTGATATTATTTATTTTTTTATAAAATAATTTAATAATGATATAAAATAATAAAAATATTGCAAAAAGTTTTACAGTAATAAAAAATAAAAATTTTTTTGAACTAGGAGAGATACCATTTAAAAAATAGTGTGAAGTCATATAACTCAAAATATAAATAAGGGCTATTATAAATGAAAAAACTCCAGTAATTATATTTAATCTTTTCTGATTAAAAATAATTGTATTTTTTAATAAATAGTAAAATGCTATAAATAAAATAATATATAAATAACTATTTCCATAAAAATATATGTCATTAAAATCAAAATTAAATTCAGATAAAAGGCCGAGCTCTAATATGACAGTAATTATTAAAAAAAGAAAAGTTTTTATATAGTTATAAAAAATATTTGATATATTTTTTAGCATCAAAATCTCCTTATTTTACATATTTAAAAATTAAATCATTATTAATTTTCTTCCATTTATTTAAGAAATATTCACCTTTTTTCTTAATTAATTTATTATGGGACTCTGTTCCACTTTTTGTTGTTTGATGAGGAAGATGACCTACTCCTAGATGTGTAGAATAGTAAATTTCTTTTCCAAAGTGTCTAATTTTTAAGGACAAATCAGTATCTTCATAACACGTAGGATCATAATTTAAATCAAATCCACCTATCTTCTCAAATAATTCTTTTGAAATAATAAATCCACAAGTTGCTAAATATCCTATATCATTTCTAGCAATCATATTAGGTTCCATATATTTAAATTCGTAAGAATCTACTACCTTATAAGCAAAGCCTAATTTGTTAAACCACCCAGCACCCCATCCAACTGCACCTACTTGTTTATTTTGTAATAAAATATCCGTATAATTATCTAGCCAATATTTATTTAATACCCATTCATCACTATCTAAAAACAGGATATATTTTCCAGTTGAGTTTTGAACACCTAAATTCCTTCCGGATGAACAACCATTTTTGTGATTTTGTATCAAGGTTATTTTATCTTGATAGTCTCTTTCTAAAATTTCATATGAGCCATCCGTACTCATATTATCAACTACAATAATTTGGTAATTGTATCTATCTTTATAGTAATATAAAGTATCAATACATTTAAAAATAACATTTTTATTATTATAGTTTAAGATAACTATTGATAAATTATTATAAGCATCATTCTGTAATTTCTTACTGTTTACAGGAAATAGTACATCTAGTATTTTGGAGCATCTACTGTACCAATTATTATTATTTATAAATATGTCTCTTTCTGATATAGATTGCTCAGAGATTTTTTTTGTATCAGATATATTTATTTCTTTAATCCAATCATCAGGGTTTGAGGAAATAAATATTTTAGGGTAATTTTGAATATCGGGTAAATTAGTTGCTAGTATTCTTTTGTTCATTGATATATATTCAAATATTTTTAAAGGAGAAACATAGTCTCCTATTTTACCTGTTTTAAAAGGTAAAATAGCAAAATCAGAATACTTCAAATAAGAGGGCAATTCCTCTTGTTTTTTTATACCCAAAAAATGTACATTTGATGGCATTTCTTGCTTTATATGTTTTATATTGTTATAATCTCCTATCAGATTAATAGAGATATTTTCATTGCTATTTGCTACTTTTTTTATGATATTCCAATCAAACCATTCTCCCCAAAGAGAACCATAATATAATAAAGTTTTTACTCCACATATTAAATCATCAGGTTTTACATATTGTTTTCTAGGATCAAACAATTCATCATCAACAGCATTTGCTAAATAATAAACATTTTTTGGTTCATTACAATATTCTCTTATATAGTTTTTGGTCTGTTCTACTAATTTATTAGCAGTTGAAACAATCATATCTGCGTGAGTTAACATTAATTTAAGAGTATCTTTGCTAAAAAACATATCTCCCAGTGAGGTTTCCCAGTTATCTATATTTTCATATACAATTTTACATTTTTTAAGTATTGCTAAGCCTAAAAATTTTTCAAACAATTTGATTGGTGCTTCAAAAATAAAAACATCATTTTCTTTTGCGTAATCAGATATTTCTTCATATTTAGCATTTTCAATATATTTGTGATAAACTGCTGGAATAGATATCATTGGAATATCAGATTCTGTACATTCATAGGCATAAATATAATAAATAGAGTACCCCAGTTTATTAAATATTTTTGTGAGTTGTGCGCTACGTTGACCACCACCGACATCAAAGTAAGGAACTGTTGCAAAGATAAAAATATTTTTATTTTTTTTATAGATAGCACACTCTTTTTTATTTTGTATATTCAAATCAAAGTTTTTATATTTTTCAGTCATATCAATATATACTTTTCTTTTGAAGATTCTTATTTTTACTTGATACCAAATGGCATTACAAGTTTTTTTAAAGCCATAATATTGATAATAATTTTTTGTTTTCTTAATAAGATTTTTTATTTTATTCATTAGTAATCTCCTATTTTTCTAATACTTTTTTTTCATACTCTGTGCAAATTTCTTCTGCATTACCAATTTTAAACACTTTACCTTTTTGTAACCAAACAACCTTATCACATAATTCTTTAATTTGATTTACTGAATGAGATACAAACAATACAGTTGTTCCACCATTAATCAATTCCTTCATTTTTCTTTCACTTTTTTGTTGAAATGCTAAATCACCAACTGATAAAATTTCATCTACTATTAAAATTTCTGGATCTACAATAGTAGCAATAGAAAATGCAAGTCTTGCTACCATACCAGAAGAAAAGTTTCTAACAGGAACGTCAAGAAAATCTTTTAATTCAGAAAAATTTACTATTTCATCAAATTTTTCTTTTATAAAATTTTTAGAATATCCCAAAACAGCTCCATTTAAATAAATATTTTCTCTGGCAGTTAAATCCATATCGAAACCTGCTCCAAGTTCTATCATAGGGCAAATGTTACCATATATTTCTATATTACCTTTAGTAGGTTTCATTACTCCAGCTATAATTTTAAGTAAAGTAGATTTACCGGCACCATTATTGCCAACAAAGCCAATTACTTGTCCTTTTTTTACTTCAAAGCTAACGTCCGATAATGCCCAAAATTCACTTTTTTCTTTTTTTTTAGCTTTAAAAAAGTCTATAAAAAATTGTTTCAAAGAGAAATTTTTTTCAACACCTAAATTAAATTTCATAGAAACATTATTAACTTTTATCATTTTGCCTCCTATACATAATAAATAAATTTATCTTGGTTCTTCTTAAACACTATTATTCCTAAAATTAGAATTAACGATGATGAAAATACACATACCATCCATGTAAAAGTTTGTGGATTTCTATTGTACAATATGATTTCTCTTGCAAAATTTATATAATGATACATTGGATTTAGTTTAAGAAATGGTTGCAATTTTGTAGAAATAAGCGAAATGTCATACATAATAGGTGTTAAATAAGTCCATATCATGGTTATTATTCCATAAATATAGAACATATCTCTTAAAAATACCGATACTGTTGCAAGTATTAATCCCATACCTAGTGTAAACATAAACAAACAAATAAATGCAAAAGGTAATAATATATGATATACATTAATACCTGTTCCAGTAGCAAATATTACTATATATAAAGGAATTAAAGTTAATAAAAAATTAATCCCTATAAATAAACACTTGGAGAGAGGGAATATATATTTTGGTATATATATTTTATTTAACAAAGAAAAGTTAGCTACTACTGAGCTCATTGCTAAATTTGATGCTTCTGTAAAATAATTAAACATAACCAGACCACTCATTAAATATACTAAATAGTTAACTCCTGGAGTGCTAAATTTAAAAACATTAGAAAAAACAATTGCTAGAACAGCCATTGTTAATAATGGATATAATAAACTCCAAACTACCCCTAAGATAGAGCGTTTATATTTTACTTTAAAATCTCTTGATATTAATTGTTGCAATAAAAATGAATATTTTTTAAAGTTTGTAATAATATTTTTAAAAAACATCAAAAGCCTCCAATTTTATCATATATACAGGAAATAATTAACATTGTATATAAAAAGTATGACACTAATTTAATAATGTTATTCAAATAAATATACAAAATTGAAAAATGTAAGGGCCACTGTTACAGTAACTTACAAAGCAAACAGCAATAAATCCAAAAATCTGTCGAAGTTTGACACACGAAAAAACTTTACAAATTAGAAAAAATGATATTTAATTTAAATATCATTTAAATTAGATATATCTAAAAAATTTTATAAAACAAAATTAAATCTAAAAAATTTTTTTCAAAAAATATTGATTTCTTTAAAATTAAGAACAATTCCAAAAGCAAAATTTATTTAACAAAAAGACAAAAATCAATAAAATATATTGATTTTATTTAAAATATTTAATATAATTAAGGAGGGAAAATGAAAAAAGTATTATCACCAAAAATAGATGTAGTATTTCATATGCTATTTGGAGAACAAAAACACGAAAGAATAACAAAAAAGTTAATAGAAGATGTAATAGGAGAAAAGGTAGAAACAATAGAATTAGAAAAAACGCCATACTTATGGGGAGAACAAGCAAACGACAAAGTGGGAATAATAGATATAAGAGCAACAATAAACAATAAAATCCCAATAGATATAGAAATGCAAATAGCAGACAATAAAAATATAGAAAAAAGAATATTATTCTATTGGGCAAAATTATATTTAAAACAATTAAAAGAAGGAGAACAATATAAAAAGTTAAACAGAAGTATAAGCATAATCTTTTTAGACTATAAGTTAGAAAAATTAAAAGAATTACCAATCCATACAAAATGGCAAATAAAAGAGAGCGAAAATGGTAAAATACTTTTCACAGAAGACCTAGAGATACATGTAATAGAATTATCCAAGGTAAAAGAAAAGATAGAAGAAGGAAGTTTAATGAAATGGATACTCTTTTTAGAAAATCCTGAGGGGGAGGAAATCAGAAAAATGGCAGAGAGTGAAAAAGAAATAAGAGAAGCAATAGAAACATTAGAAGATATAAGCAATGATGAAGCAAAAATAAGGATAGCAGAATTAAGAGAAAAATATGTTGCAGATAGAGAATCAGAGTTAGAAACAGCAGAAGAAAAAGGAATACAAAAGGGGATAATAGAAATAGCAAAGAAAATGAAAAAGGAAAAAATCCCAAATAAAATTATTGAAAAAATAACGGGATTAACAAAAGAAGAAATAGAAAATTTAGAATAAATAAAATATAGTAAATACTTTCAATATAAATAATTTAAAGCTCTGAATTTATTATTCAGAGCTTTGCTTTTGGAAAAGAAGAGTTTAATATTAATATATTTTACTTATTTTCATTTTCTCTTGTTCGTAAAATATCTTTATATCCTATTGCTATTATAGCAGTAACCATTAATGCAAACGAAATTGCTTTCCATATACCACTTTCTAGGAGAATTATTGCAAACATACCACAAGAGGCACTTAAACCATAAAGCATAAACACTGCCTGTTTCTGAGTATATCCTTTTTTCATAATTTTATGATGTAAGTGTTCTTTATCTGCTTTAAAAACACCACTTATTGATTTTGTTTTGATTATTCTCCTAAATATTGCAGAAATTGTATCAAATAAAGGAAATGCAAATATAATTAATGGGGCAATTAAAACAATTGCGGTATAAGTTTTTGCAACACCTAATATTGATATTATTGACAATGCATAACCTAAAAAGTTGGAACCTGTATCCCCAATAAAAGTTCTTGCTGGATTAAAATTAAATGGTAAGAAGCCAACTAATGAACCTGCAAGAGCAGTTATTAATATAATAGAAATTAAAGGAGAATCATTTAAAGTAAATATTATTAATAATGAAACACAAGAAATTATAGAAATTCCTGAAGAAAGTCCATCTAATCCATCAATTAAATTAATAGCATTTGTTATTCCTACAATCCAAATAATAGTTATTATAATTGAAAATAAATCATGAGTAATTAGAGTTTCTAACCCAGGGACATTGATTCTATCTATTCTTATTCCACTAAATGTAACGACTAAGGCTGCTAAAACTTGTCCTAACAATTTTACATATGGAGGTATCCCCTTCCAGTCATCAATAAAACAAAATATTGAAAGTATTATTAATCCTATAAAAAAACCAATAAGTTTTATATAATAATTATCTGCACTAAAAAGATTTATGCTATTTTCTATAGACATTACTATTAATAAATATATTGTTGAAACTAAAAAACCTGAAATAACAGCTAATCCTCCGAAGCCTTGGCATTGCTGTTTTATGTATTTTTCTTTGATCTTTTGGTATATCTAATGCACCGATTTTATTAGCAAATCTAATCGTATATGGTGTAACTACATATGCAGTAATAAGAGCGAGTAAAAATGCTATGGCAATATCTCCCCACATAAGAACCTCCATTTGAGTTATTGTACTCTAAATTAATATTCCGTAAAAAATTGTACATTTAAAACTACTTTTTGTCAACAGGCATGACATATTTTGACAAAATTACAATTAATTACAAAAAAACTACAATATGCTTGCAAAATACAGTAGTATATATTATAATTTATGTATATTATATGTAATATTATAAAAAACATTTAAATTTCATAGATATGCTCATGCACTTTCTATTTATAGTCTTTGCAATAATATATATAATTTAGAAAATAAGGTAGATTTTTTAGGGACTATAACAGTTAAAATTAGTATTTGTCCAAGTAAAAGTGGACTGTTTATAGTTTTGTTGAATAAAATTTATAAGAAGGTAGTAGTAATAGTATGAGAAATTTAAAAATTAAAATAAGAGATTTTATGAATAAATATAAATTCATAAAATTTATATTTGTTGGAGGAAGTTCAACACTTTTAGATTTTTTTATATATTTATTATTAAGTAATTTTATTGCAATATCATTGGCTAAATGTTTTTCTATGATAGCTTCATGTACTTATTCATTTTTTTTTAATAAATCTTGGACATTTAATGATAAACAAAAAGTTAATACTAAACAAATAATATCATATATTATAGTACAAGTAATAAACATTATTATAAATGTATCCATAAATCAAATAGGGTATGTCATTACTAATAATAAACTGCTAGCATATATCGTGGCTACAGGCATTAGTATGATAGTAAATTATTTACTACAAAAAAATATTATATTTAAGGAGAATTAAAAAGTGAAATTTTCAATTATAGTCCCTTGCTACAACGAAGAAAAAAATTTAGATAAATTAGTGGAAGAATTTAAAAATAATCTAATTAATAAAAATTATGATATAGAGTTAGTTTTAGTAAATAACGGTTCTCAAGATAATAGTAAAGAAGTATTGGAAAGGTTGAAAAATAAATATAACTTTATTACTATTGAAACAGTAGAAGTAAATAAGGGCTATGGGTATGGGATCCTACAAGGTTTGAAAGTTGCAAAAGGAAAATACTTGGGTTGGTTACATGCAGATTTACAATTTAACCCATCTGAAATAGCTAATGGGATAAATTATTTAAAGGAAAATAATTATCCAAAAAATATTTTTATAAAAGGTAAAAGGACCAATAGACCACTAATAGATACATTATTCACAATGGGAATGAGTATATATGAAACTTTAATATTAGGTACAAGATTATGGGATATTAATGCACAGCCAACATTAATGAGTAGAGAATTTTTTGAGAAATGGAAAGAACCACCCTATGATTTTTCTTTAGACTTGTATGCATATTATATGGCAAAAAAAATGAAATTGGATATATACAGATACAAAGTAATACAGCACAGAAGAGAAGAAGGGGAATCTTCTTGGAATACAGGAATGAAAGCAAGGATAAAGTTAATTAAAAGAGTAGTTGAATATTCAAAAAAATTGAAAAGTAGGTAAAAAATGAAAAATAAAGGAAAAAAATTATATGTTGCAGTAAATATGATAATAAATATACTAACAATAGTTATTGTTATATTATGTTGGAGCAAAATACTTACTCTTAATATAAAAAGTATTTTGCTTGCTATTATACCATTTATATGTATTCACTTATTAAGAATTATACGTCAATATATTATTTTAATGGAATATAAAATAAAAATAAAAAAATTAACAAAAGCATATTTACTTAGTTCAATGATTAATACGATTATTCCATTAAGAATAGGAGAATTATATAAAATCTATTTGTATGGATATGAAATAAAAGATTATAAAAAAAGTATAATTGCTGTTTTAATTGATAAGTTCTTTGATGCTATATTTTTACTTATTCTTTTCATGGTAGTTGAAATATTCAATAAACAAGCAATGTCTTTGGTTACTATGTTGTTATTGATATTTGTTCTTTTACTTATAATTATATATATATCTTTTGAAAACACTTATAAGTTCTTAAATAAATATTTAATACTTAACAAGAATACAAAAATTGGTAATAAATGTTTAAGAATATTAGAAGAGTTTAAAGATATATTTATTGATGTAAAAACTATGGTAAAAGATAGGGAAATTCTTATTATTATGATAACTACACTATCTTGGGTATTTGAAATATGTTTTGCATTTATAATATATAAGCTTATTAATATAGATTTGGGATTGATTAATTTCATAACTTACATTAATGATTCGTTTTTAGGAATACAAAATGGACTATCTAGTTACTATGTATATGCAACAGCAATTATATTTACAATATATATTATAGTTGTCTGTATAAATAAGATATTCAATTTAACTGGTAATAGAGGGAGAATAAAATGAAGAAAATAATATTATTATATGATGATACAATTAATGTACCACATAATGTAAAAATAATAATTGGTAAAGCAAGTTTTGGGCAAATCATTTTAAAAAGAAAAACTATATTTAATAGAATAAAAGAAATTGTAGAGGAGACATCTATTGATTCGAAAGTTATTAACTTAACGTCTATAAAAAATGCTTATAAAAAGATAGAAATATATGATAAAGAAACAGTAATTTTGCATATGTTTTCTAACTTTGCCATAAAAGATATAGAGAAATTTAAAATATTGTTAGGTAAAATGCCTTTTATTAATGAAGATTATAAGATTGTCCAAGACAATGATATTGTCGCACTTGCATTTAGTAGCATAGAAAATTATAAAGAAATGCTTGATAAATATATAAATCTAAATAATTTGGAGAGTATATCAAAATATAATAAAATAGAAGTAGATGCGTTTTTAGATATTTCAAATTATAATAACTTACTTACATATATTTCACAAGGATTTGATTCTAGATTTTTTAATAATTTAGAAGGAAATGAATATATTGTAACTAAAAAATCAACGAACAAGAAAAAAATAAAACAAGAATATACATATTATCAATTACTTCCTGATGAAATGAAAAAATGGATGGTAATGCCATATAATTATGTCGAAAATGAAGAAACTGCACAGTATACAATGGAAAGATTACACATGACAGACATTGCAACACGTTGGATACATAAAGCTATTGATGAGGAAGAATTTATAAATATTTTAAATAAAACCTTTTATTATATAAATAATAGAATTAAAAAAAACATATCACAAAAAGAATATAGAAAAATAGAAAGCAATTTATATGTTAATAAAATAAAAGAGAGAATAGAGCAATTAAAGAAAGAAAAATTATATGCTAAGATTGATATGCATATAAAAAGTGGAACAGACTTTAATTCAATAGATGATATTTTTGAATACTATTTAAGTATATATAATAAATATGAAAATAACAATAAAAAATATATTAGTGTAATAGGTCATGGTGATTTATGTTTTGCAAATATGCTATATAGCAAAGAAACTGATATATTAAAATTCATAGATCCAAAAGGAGCTTTAAAGGAAGAAGATTTATGGACAAATCCATATTATGACATAGCTAAATTATCACATTCAATATGTGGAAATTATGATTTATTTAATTGTGGTAGTTATTCTATACATATTAATAGTGAATTAAAATGTGAATTAGAAGTGTATAATAACAATGATAAATATATAGAAATATTTAAACAGTATGTAGAAAAAAATGGATTTGATTATAATTTAGTAAGATTATATGAAGCATCATTATTCTTATCAATGTTACCACTACATATAGATTATCCTCAAAAAGTATTTGGATTTATATTAAATGCTATAAATATACTAAAGGAGATAGAAAAATGTACGAAGATATAACACTTATTTTTGATATTGATGGAACATTATGTCCTTTAAAAGGGAAAGAAGAAAAATATGAGGATTTAGTTCCTTATAATAATATGATAGAAAAGTTACAATATTATAAGGAAAATGGAGCAAAAATTGTTTTATTTACTTCAAGAAATATGAATTTATATAATGGAAATATAGGAAAAATTAATAAAAATACAGCAAAAATTTTATTAAATTGGCTTGATAAATGGGATATACCGTATGACGAGCTTATATATGGAAAGCCATGGCCAGGGCATAAAGGATTTTATATAGATGATAGAACAATAAGACCAAATGAGTTTTTAACAAAAAGTATAGAAGAATTAAATGAAATATGTCAGGAAGGAAGAAAGAAATCAAAGTAAGGAGAAGTAATATGAATAATAAAATGACTATAATTGTAACAATGGCAGGTCTTGGTTCGCGTTTTAAAGAAGCGGGATACAAAGTTCCTAAATATATGATTACAGCTAAGGGAAAAACTCTTTTTGAATGGTCAATGGATAGTTTAGTAGGATATAATAAAATAGTGGATAAATATATTTTTGTTGTTCGAAAAGAAGATAATTCAAAAGAATTTATATCAGAACAATGTAAAAAATATGGAATTGATAATTTTTATGTACTGGAAATAGATGAATTAACAGATGGGCAGGCTACTACATGTATGCTAGCAATACCTTATTGTAATAAAGAAAATAGTATAATGATTTATAATATAGATACTTATGTGGAGCCTTATGAAATGAAACTTGAAGATATCAGTGGAGAGGGATATATTCCTTGTTTCCATGCAGAAGGAGAACATTGGAGTTTTGCAAAACTCGATGAAAATGGAAAAGTAATTGAAGTAAGAGAAAAGCAGCGAATATCTGATAATTGTACTTTAGGAGCATATTATTTTTCTTCTGCCAATCTTTATGAAAAAATATATAATGAATATTATTCTAATATTAATAATTTAGAGAAAAAAGAAAAGTATATAGCACCATTGTATAATTACATGATAAAAAAGAATATGGATGTTAGAATAAGTATAATAGATGCTAATAAAGTTCATGTGTTGGGGACACCAGAGGAATTATTAAAATTTTTAAATGAATAGAAATAGTAGAATTTTATAATCTAAATTTATTAATATATTTATGTATAAAAATGCACTTTCAAAGGAGGGAAACAATATAAATGAAATTTTTTGAAAAAATATCTAAACTCGATAAACATATTGAAAATATAAAAGAATGGCAGTGGTTACTAATTACTTTTTTTGTATGCCTTTTTTTTATGATATTACTTAATGTAGAAATAATATGGATGCCTTTTATTCATGCAGAAGATGGACCTATATTTTTAAAACAAGCGCTAGAAGAAGGACGTTATTCATTATTTAATCTTTTTTCTGGATATTTAGGAGTTTTACCTAGAATTTTTGCAATAACTGCTATACATTTTGGAAGGAAATACAATAGTATGATAGTAGTTACTTTTATCATGAAAACGTTTTCAACATTATTTTCTGTTATAGTTATAAATTATTTTAACTCAAAAAGATTTAAAAATATTATAAATAGTAGAATATTAAGGTTAGTGATGAGTTTACTTCTAATGTATGTAATGGCAAATCATGTTTATATATTATATAATTCAGTAATGACACATTGGTGGGGAGCATTGCTTGTAATGTTTATAGGATTTAATTTAGTAGAAAAAAAATTACCACCTATATATATAATACCATTTTTAATATTAGCAATATTATCAAGTCCATCGACATTAATTATTATATTGCCAACAGTTTATTATTTATTTTGTAGATTAAAAGAAAAAAAGAAAACTGGAATAAATGGTATCAAAGCAGAAAAGAAATCTGAAATAGTTATTCCAATTTTAATAATATTTACAGTAATAATGCATGTTATTATAATATTATTTTTAGGTGGAAAAGTTGCTCCCAAAGGTGCAAGTGTATCGAGTATTTCAATAAATTATATACTATTGACATTATATAATACAATAAAAAATATGACTCAATGTATTCCTTTTATAATTACTTTTGGGAAACTATCAGTAGAAAATATAAGAATACTTTTAGGTATTATAATATTTATTGTATTGTTTTGGAGATATTATAAAAACAAAAATATAAAAATATTTATTTGGGGAGTATTTGGAATTTTCTTATTATATTTTATGAAGATTTTTAGATACCAAGAAAAATTTACATTACCTAGTATAACATTTTATGATGCTGTTCCATCAACTGTAGGAGTTTTTCTAATAATGAAGTGGTTATATGATGATTTACAAAAATTAGTTAAAAAAGAAAAAATTTTTAAAATTATAATGTTCACAATATTGATTATATTAACATTTTCATATTATAAAACTAGATATAAAATTGATTTTACTTATTGTAATGAAATTTATAAAATAGAATCTAAGGTAGATTTTTCAAGCAATAAAACAAAAAAAATAAAGATACCAGGGATTGGAAGATGGAAGGCATATATTCCAGTAAAATGATAGACAAAAAATTGAAATAAAAAATATAGTACTGAAGAATTGATAACTTGAAATATTTTGGACCTATAAATAAAAGGTAAAAAGAAAAATTCTATAAAGACCCAATTGAGTATAAAGCTCAATTGGGTCTTTATAGTTTAATGCTTAATTTAGACAATATCTATAATTATTTATTATTACTTTTTTATTTTTTATTTAATACTTTTTTCAAAACAATAATTTGATATTACAAACATATTTACGACTTCTAGTACCTATGTTATATGTTAACAAAAATATCTATTGTTAATATGATTTTACGGTTTTAATAAAAATAGATATTACAATATATATTTTTTAAGTAAAGAGTAATATATATTTTATTAAGCTCTAAATAATTACTTGAAATTTTAAGAAAATTGTTGTTTTTTTTAGATTTCTCTTGTATAATTTATTAGAGAGTATTTTGCTATAAAGGATATTATTATTGCATAAAAATGACGTTAATTGTAAAACATCTATGAATTATGTAAGGATTTGAAATATGAAAAAAATGCGTACTAAAATTTTAAGAATAATTATTTGTATTTGTAAGTGCTTATTAAATATAATTTATTTTTTTGTTAAACTATGTCCTACTAATAATAAAGTTATAATGTTAAGTAGGCAGTCTAATAAACCAAGTATAGATTTTTTATTACTACAGAATGAAATATCAGAAAGAAAAAGTGATGTAGAGGTGAAAGTTCTATGCAAAGTATTAAAAAAAGGTATAAAAGATAGAATAAATTATTGTTTTTACATATTAAAATGTATGTATCATATATCAACATCTAAAGTTTGCATATTGGATGGATATTCAATCCCAATTAGTATATTAAAACATAAAAAAAATTTAGAAGTAATCCAGATATGGCACGCTTCAGGAGCTATTAAAAAATTTGGCTATCAATCTTTGAACAAAAAGGAAGGCAGAGGAACAGAAATTGCAAAGATAATGAATATGCATAAAAATTACAAATATGTAATGGCTCCAAGTAATATTACAGCAAGTTTTTATGAAGAAGCATTTGGCATAGATAAAGATAAAATCTTTATAAATGGATTACCAAGGTTAGATTATATATTAGATAGTGATTTAGGGAATGATAAATTAAAAGAATTCTATAATCAATATCCTAAATATAAGAATAAAAATAAAAAAACAATTTTATACGTACCTACATTTAGAAAAAATACTGATAGTACAGAAAACATAAAAAAATTAATAAATGCAGTAAACAAATCTAAATACAATTTAATTATAAAATTACATCCATTAGATAAAAGTGAAGAAACTAAAAAATATACAGTAAGTAAAAAATATAGTACATACGATTTGCTTAAAATAGCAGATTATATTATAACAGATTATTCTGCAGTAGCATTTGAAGCAAGTTTATTAAACAAGCCACTTTATTTTTATGTGTATGATATAGATGATTATAAAAAGGTAAGGGGACTAAATGTAGACTTATTTAAAGAAATGAATAATTCTACTAGTAGAAATATAAAAGAGATAACTAAATCAATAGAAAATAATAAATATGATTATGATGAATTAGATAATTTTAGAGATAAATATATGGGAAAAGATTATCGCAATAACACATCAAAGTTAGTAGACTTTATATTTAAATTTTTAGACAAGGATGTTAAGAATGAAAAAATTAAAAATAGTGCTAATGAACATAGCCAAAAAGAATTTAATATTTAGAAAACTAATAAGAAGTTTATTATATATATATAGATATGCGAGATATAGGATTAGAGGAATAGGTAAGACCGTAGATAGTCATATGATTTTGTTTAGTACTTTCAACGGAAAAGCATATTCTGATAGTCCTAAAGCTATGTATAAATATATGAAAGAAAATAGTGAATATAAAGAATATAAATTTATTTGGGCTTTTAAAGAACCAGAAAAATATAAATATTTAGAAGAAAACAAAAACACTAAAGTAATTAAACAAGGAACTAGAGAATATGAACAGTATCTATCAAGATCTAAATATTGGATTTTTAACTATAGGGCTGCAGACCATCAATATCCAAAGAAAAATCAAATTTTCTTACAATGTTGGCATGGAACCCCACTAAAAAGATTAGGCTATGATTTAGATAATCCAGATAATGTTCTAAACACAAAAAAAGAAATAAGATATAAATATAAAACAGACGCAAAAAAATTCAAATATCTGTTATCACCTTCTAAATTTGCAACAGAAAAATTTATATCAGCATGGAATCTAAAAAAAGTAAAGAAAGAAGATTGCGTAATAGAAGAAGGATATCCTAGAAATGACTTTTTGAGTAATTATACTGATGATGACATAAAAGAAATAAAGGAAAATCTAGGTATAAATAAAACAAATAAAAAAATAATATTATATGCTCCAACTTGGAGAGATAATCAGCATCAGTCAGGCATTGGATATACATATAAAACGGAAGTGGATTTTGATATGTTACAGAAAAAATTAGGACAAGACTATATAATATTATTTAGAGCTCATTACTTAGTAGCAAATGAATTTGATTTCAAAAAATACGAAGGTTTCATATATGATGTTTCTAAAACAGATGATATTAATAAACTATATGTAGTGTCTGATATATTAATAACAGATTATTCCAGTGTATTTTTTGATTATTCTAACTTAAAAAGGCCAATTATTTATTATATGTATGATTTAGATAAATATAAGGATAACATGAGAGGCTTTTATATTGATTTAAATGAATTGCCAGGAAATATTGTTAAAACAGAAGAGGACTTAATAAAAGAAATAAAATATGTAAGTTCCGACTTTAAATATGATGATAAATATAAAAAATTTAACGATAAGTATAACTATTTAGATGATGGTAAGGCAAGTGAAAGAGTAGTAGAAAAAGTGATAGAAATATAAAAAGGAGAATAAATCAAGTGAAATTTATAAAGAAATATAAAGAAATAATAATATATAGTATCTTATTAATGATATATGGAGTTTTTATATTGTTAAGAAGTCCTTTAAGCCCAGGATCAAAAATGTTAATGGGAACAGATTGTTCAGTATTTATATATATAGGACAAAGTATGGAAAAAGGATTAATACCATATAGAGATATGTTTGACCATAAAGGAATTGTGTTATATTTTATAAATTTTATTGGAAATCATCTTTTTAATGGAACAATAGGTGTATGGTTAATAGAAGTTTTATTTATTTGGATAGATTTCATAATTGTATGGAAGCTAGTAAAGCTATTTACTAAAAGTAATATGATTTCATTCTTTACAGTATTAATCAGTTTTTTGCCACTTATGCAATATTTCTATTATGGTAATGGTAATAAAACAGAAGAGTTTGCATTACCTTTTATATTCATAATAGTATATGAATGTATAAAATATTTACAACAACGACCCGAAAAATTGCAAAAGAAAATGTGGCTAATAAATGGAATCGCAAGTGCTATAATATTGTGGTTACAACCTAACTTAGCAATAGTAGATGTTATTTTTGTAGGGGCAATAGGAATATACATGTTATACAGAAAAGAATTTAAAGTTCTTATACAAAGTATTGTATGGTTCTGTATAGGGGTGTCAATCGTAACTTTACCGATAGTAATATATCTTGTTGCAAACAATGCATTAAAACATTGTTTTAATAGTTACATAATATTTAATTTTAAATATACTGAAGCTGGAGGAACATCCTCAATCTTAGAAATTTTAATAAAAAACTGGTCAAGGACAATATTATCTTCAATTTCACTTATAGTATGTGTTTGGGGATTATTAAAAACTAATAAAAAAGATAATGAGTTTTTGATATTAATCGTAAGTATCATCTTCTTATTATCAAGCTATTTAATTTTCGCAATAGCTGGAAGAAATCTACCGTATTATGGAATAATTTGTATACCTGCATTTATATATCCAACATATTATGCTTTAAATTATATATTAAAAGATAAAAAGCAAGATATAATAACATTTGCACTTACTCTAATTGTTATTTTAGTTGCTTTTTGTGGAGATACTAGCAAATTAATAAATTGTGTAATTGAAGCGCATACAAAAGATGTAGAAAAATATGACGATGAAATTATTGCACAATACATCCAAGAGAGAACAGATGAAGATGATGAAGTAATAGCTTTAGGAACTAGAACAAGAATAAATTTATTATCAGGAAGGAGAACTTCAGCAAAATATTTTTATCAACTACCAATAGCTGATATAGATGAAAATATAGCAAAACAATTTTTAAAATGGCTAAAAAAGACAGAACCACAAATTATGGTATGTTATATAGAAAAACCAACGAAAAAAGAGGATGAAACATATTTTACAAAACAATTATATAAATACTTAAATAAAATGGTAAAACAGGAAAAATATACAGCAAATAAGAATTTAGTTAGAAATGTAACTATATATGAGAAAGTAAATTAGGAAGGAAAATAAAATGGAAAAATTATTTATAGTAATACCAGCATATAATGAAGAGGACAATATTGAGAGTGTAGCAAGAGAATGGCATGAAGTGATAGAGAAAACTAAGGGGGAAGATTCTAAGTTAGTTATTATTGATGATGGTAGTAAAGATAATACATATAAAAAATTATTAGAATTAAAAACGGAATTAAAATATTTAGAGCCAATAACAAAGCCAAATAGTGGACACGGAGCTACAGTTCTATATGGTTATAGATATGCTTTAGAAAATGGAGCAGATTATATATTTCAAACTGATTCAGATGGACAAACACTACCTTCAGAATTTTGGCAATTTTGGGATAATAGAGATGAGTATTCAGCTATAATAGGGCATAGAAACCATAGAGAAGACGGATTTTCAAGAATAATAGTTACAAAAACATTAAAATTTGTTTTATATTGTGTATTTGGACTTAAAATAACTGATGCAAATACACCATTTAGGCTAATAAGTAGAGATGTATTAAATAAATATATTAATCAAATTCCAAAAGATTTCAATTTATCTAATGTTATGCTTACAGTATTATTATTAAGTGGAAAAGAAAATGTTAAATTTATACCAATAACATTTAGGCCAAGACAAGGTGGCGTAAATTCGATAAACTTAAGAAAAATTACAAAAATTGGTATACAAGCAGTAAAAGATTTTAGAGTTATAAAAAAAGAGATGAAGAAAAATACAAAAAAAGGAGACGAAGAAAAAGAGAAAATGGGAGGGTAAATAGTGGATAAATATGATTATTTAATAGTAGGCAGTGGGCTATTTGGAGCTATATTTGCATATGAAGCTAATAAAAAAGGTAAAAAATGCTTAGTAATAGACAAACGTTCACATATAGGGGGAAATATTTATACAGAGAATATAGAAGGAATAAATGTACATAAGTATGGAGCGCATATTTTTCATACAAACAACAAGAAAGTATGGGAATATATAAATCAATTTGCAGAGTTTAATAGATATACTAATTCACCTATTGCGAAATATAAAGATGAGATTTATAATTTGCCATTTAATATGAATACTTTTAATAAATTATGGAATATTTCTACGCCACAAGAAGCAAAAAACATAATAGAAAAAGAAAAACAAGAAGCAAAATATCTTAAACCAAAAAACTTAGAGGAACAAGCTATAAGCTTAGTAGGGAAAACTATATATGAAAAACTTGTAAAAGGATATACTGAAAAGCAATGGGGAAGAAAAGCTACTGAATTACCATCATTTATTATTAAAAGATTACCAGTAAGATTTACATATGATAATAATTATTTTAATGATATGTATCAAGGAATACCTATAGGTGGATACACTCGGAATAATTGAAAAGATGTTAGAAGAAATAGAAGTAAAGTTAAATTGTGATTTTTTTGACAACAGAAAAAAATATGAAAATATTGCAGAAAAAATTATTTTTACAGGACAAATAGATAAGTATTATAATTATAAATTTGGTGAATTAGAATATAGAAGTTTAAAATTTGAAACAGATATACTAGATGAAGAGAACTATCAGGGAAATGCGGTAGTTAATTACACAGAATATGAGATTCCATATACCAGAATTATAGAACATAAGCATTTTGAGTATGGTATGCAAAATAAAACAATTATCACAAGAGAATATCCAGATAGTTGGAACAAAGGAAAAGAGCCATATTATCCTATAAATGATGATAAAAATAATAGTTTATATCAAAAATATAAGCAATTATCAGAAAATGATAATAAAGTATTATTTGGAGGACGTTTAGGACAGTATAAGTATTATAATATGGATAAGATTATGGAGGAAGCTTTAGAATGTGTTAATAAAGAAATATTATAAGAGGTTGATATATTTACTAAAATAATGTAAAATTATATAGTTAAAGAAGGAATAATTAATATTAAAAGAATTTTGACATATGAAACATTTGATATATTATGGACATATTAGATTGTTAAAAAGGGCTAAGGAATTATGAGATTATATCATAGTAGCATTATCTACTGATTAATTTAATGAAATAAAAGATAAAAAAGCTAACCACTTATATATGTATGATTTAGACAAATACAAAGATAACATGAGAGAGCTTTATATGGATTTAAATGAATTGGCAGAGAATATTGTTCAAACATATAATTATTTAGATGATGGAAAGGAAGACATAAGAGTGATAAAACGTATACTTGAATGATCTAGTAAGTAACTGATAAGATTGAATGGCTTAGAACAAAGTAAGAAGTATTGGTTAGACAATACAAAATTCTTTTTAATATTTTTATAAGAATAATAATGAGGTGTATTTTACATGAATAAGGACAAATCAATATTAGCAAGATTGAAAAGAAAACTAAAAGAAATTGTAAAAAAAGCAAATAATAAATTTAAAGATATTTATTATATAAATAAATATTATAATAATAAAATAAAAGAAAATACTGTATTGATAGAATCAAAAAATGGAGAAGATATTGCAAGCAACATGTTTTATATCTTAAAAGAACTTAATTCTGAAAGGTATGTAAATTTAAAAATATATGTATCATCAAAAAAAAATAAAATAGAAGATTTTAACAAACTATTAAACAATTATAAAATGAACAATATAAAAATAGTAAAAAGGTTATCAGTTAAATATTTAGATATATTATCATCAGCTAAATATTTATTTAACGATACTTCATTTCCATCTTTATTTATAAAAAAAGAAGATCAAATTTATACAAATACTTGGCATGGTACACCATTAAAATGTATGAGTAATGATGTTCCAAATAGAAGATATGCAATGGGAAATGTAAAGCGTAATTTTATGATGTGCGATTATTTGGTTTATCCAAATGGTGAGATGGAAGAAAAGATGTTATCTGCATATTCTATGGAACAGTTATATACAGGAAAGATATTAAATGCAGGATATCCTAGAAATGCAATATTTTTTAATGAATATAGGTCAAAAGAATTAAAAAAAGAATTAAACTTAGATGATAAACAAGTAATTGTTTATATGCCTACATGGAGAGGATTAATGACCCAAAAAGCTAGGAATGAGCAATTTAGAGAGATAATAGAAAGATTAAGAATTTTGGATAAGAAGTTGAATGACAATCAGGTATTTCTAGTTAAAATGCATGTTTTAGTTCAAAAAGATTTGGATTTTTCAGCATTTAAACATATAAAAGCATTTCCTAAAGGATATGAAACTTATGATGTTTTAAATGTAGCTGATTGTTTAGTAACAGATTATTCAAGTGTATTTTTTGATTTTGCTAATAGTAAAAAGAAAATAATTTTATTTATATATGATAGAGAAGAATATATATCTACAAGAGGACTTTATTATGATTTGGATGATTTACCTTTTCCAAAGGTAGAAACTGCTGAGGAATTAGCTGATGAAATTAACAAAGATAAAGAATATGATGATGCAGAATTCCTTAAAAAATTTTGTACATATGATAATCCAGATGCAGATAGGAATTTAGTAAAGTTTATAATAAATGGAGAGAAATCAAATATTATAGAAAAAGAATCAGAAAAAAATGGAAAAAAAAATGTACTAATATATACGGGTTCATTAGCTCTAAATGGAATAACATCTGCTGCTATATCATTATTACAAATAATTGATTTAGAAAAAGAAAATATTTTTCTAACATTTAGAGAAAAACCTTTAAAAAAGAATCCGTTGAAGTTAGAAAAATTTCCCAGAAAAGTTAATATATTTCCAATGATAGATAAATACAAATATTCAATTACGGAGACTATTGCTTGTTTGCTATATTATAGATTAAATATAACGAGCAAATGGATAAATAAAAAATTAGATAGGTTATATAAAAGAGAAATAATTAGATTTTTTGGATTTGCAAAAATAGACAAAGCTATTCAATTTTTTGGATATGAAAAAAGAGTAATAGCATTATTTCAAAGATTTGATGTCCCTAAAGCTATATTTGTACATAGTGATATGTATAAAGAAATAAAAACAAGAGGTAATCAGCATGCTTTAACTTTAAGAAGTGCATATCAAAATTATGACAAAGTGGTAAGTGTAACAGAATATGTAAGAGAATCTATAGCAAAAATAAGTAATAGAAAAGACAATATAATAGTAGTTAACAATGCTCATAATTATAAACAAATACTTAAAAAAATGGATAAAAAAATAGAATTTGATGAACAAACAAAATCTAATGTTAGTGAAAATGTATTAAAGAAGATATTAGAAAGAAATGATATAATTAAATTCATAAATATAGGCAGATTTTCTGTAGAAAAGGGACATAAAAGACTTATTAGTGCTTTTAATGAGTTTTATAAAGAGCATAAAAATGCATTTTTATTTATAATTGGAGGACTTGGTAAGCAATGGATAGAAACAAACGAATATATTAAAAACTTAGATTGCAAATATAATGTAATATTAATAAGATATATAAGTAATCCATTTCCAATTTTAAAAAAATGTGATTTATTCATTCTATCATCTTTTTACGAAGCATTAGGATTAGTTGTTTTAGAGGCACAAACATGTGGAGTTCCAGTAATATCTGTAGATATTGAAGGACCTAGAGGATTTATGACTGAACGTGGAGGATATATTGTAGAAAACAGTGAAAAGGGAATTTTACAAGGTATGAATGATTTTATGGACGGAAAAGTCAAATTAATGAATTTTAATCCAGAAGAATATAACAAAAATATAAAAAAACAATATGAAAGAATATTTGAAGATATGGAAGGAGAAAAAAATGTTAAAAGCAGGGATAGTGACATTTGCAAGTGCCCATAATTATGGTGCTCTTTTACAAGCATATGCAATGCAAAGATATTTAGAGAATTTAGGGATAGAAGCACATATTATTAACTATAGGCCAAAAGAAATAGATAATGTTTATAAGCTATATAGAATAAAAAAAACTAAAAATTTTCCTAAGAAAGTTATAATGAAAATATCCAAAGTAATAAAAATAGAAACTAAGGAAAAATGGAGAAAAGAAAAATATATAAATTTTGAAAGATTTATAGACCATACACTAAAAACTACTAGACCATATAATAAACTTGGACAAATTCAGGCATCATATTTAGATTATGATATATTAATTGCGGGGTCAGATCAAATATGGAATACAGATTTGACTAAAGGATTTAAGCCTGCATATTTTTTAGAGTTTGGGAAAAAAGATGCAATTAGAATAGCCTATGCAGCAAGTTTAGGAAGAAACGATATAGATAAAAAATATATATTATTTTATAAAAGATATTTGAAGAACTTTGATTATATTTCTGTTCGTGAAAAATCAATGATTTCTATTTTTAATGACTTGACAGATAAGGAAGTTGTTCAAGTATTAGATCCTACTTTATTATTAAATAAAAAAGATTATAATCAATTAAAAAAAGAATCAAAATATAAAGATAAGGAATATATATATGTACATTTTATAGGTAAAGATAGTAAATTAATAGAAATAGCAGATAAAGTTTCTACAGAATTGAATATACCTATACTACATAACTTTGCCAATAAAATTTTCAAAAACGAATTAGATTATCATTATAATGAAAGCCCAGAAAAAATAATAGATGTAGTAAAAAATGCAAAAATGGTTATAACAAATTCATTCCATTTAACAGTATTATCTATTATATATAATAAGAAATTTATAACAATACCTCATGCTAAAAGACCAGAAAGAATGAAAAATCTACTTGAGATGTTAGATTTAGAAGATCATCTAATAGAAGATGTTAGAATTATGCCAGATCTAAAGGAGTTAGAAATAGATTATGATAAAGTAGAAAAAAAATTAGAAAATGAACGAAAAAAATCAGTAGAATTTTTACAAAAAGCATTATTTAACAAAAAACCACAGAATATAGCTAATTATTTTACAGAAGGAGATAAATTTGATTGCTATGGTTGTGGTGTATGTGCTAGTATATGTCCTAAAAATGCAATAAGAATGGTAGAAGATGAAGAAGGATTTGTATATCCTAAGATAGATGCAGAAAAATGTATTAATTGTAAACTATGCGAAAAAAAATGTATTTATAAAAATAATAGTTCAATGATATTAGAAAAATTCGACTCAAAAGTATATGCTGTTATAAATAAGGATAAATCTGTTATAAAGAACAGCACATCAGGAGGAGTTTTTACTGCGTTATATAAGAAAACAATATCTGAAAATGGATGTGTTGTAGGAGTTAAATATAATGAAAATATGGAGCCTGTATATGATATGGCTTTTACGGAAAAAGAGTGTGAAAAATTTAGGGGGGCTAAATATGTAGCTGCAAAACTAGGAGATATTAAAGAAAAAACGAAAAATGAATTAGAAAGTGGGAAGTCAGTACTTTTTGTAGGAAATCCATGTCAAATTGTAGGATTAAAGAGATATTTAAATAAAGAGTATGACAATTTATATTTAGTAGAAATTATTTGCCATGGGACACCAAGTTCAAAAGTATTTGCTCAATATATAAATGCAATAGAAAAGAAATATAAATTAAATGTAATAAATTTTGAGTGTAGAAATAAAAAGACTGGTTGGCAAAAATCAAGTGTAAAAGTAACTTTTGAAGATGGGACAGAAAAATATGAACCAGTAAGATATAATAATTTTACAAGAGCATTTCTAAACAAATATATTTCTAGACCTAGTTGCTATAATTGTGAATTTACAGGAGATAACAAACAAAGTGATATAACCATAGGTGATTTTTGGGGAATTGATAATATAATACCTGGTATAAATAATGATACAGGGATTTCATTGTTAAAAATAAATAATAAAAAAGGTGAAGAGATATTTAGTAATATATCTAATCAAATAGAATTTTATAAATCTAATTACAAAGATGGATATAGAGCAAATCATAAATTTCCTATAGTACTAAATTTAAGAAGGATAAAATTGATGGAGGAAATAGATGATATGGATATGGACAAATTATTAAGCCAGTATAATCAATTTAAGAGTAAAAAGAATAAAAATAAAAAAATAAAGAAAAGATCAATTTAAAATAAAATGGAGGATATAGAGATGAGAAGAGTTTTAACATATGGAACATTTGATTTATTACATTATGGACATATTAGATTATTAAAAAGAGCTAAGGAGCTTGGAGATTACCTTATTGTGGCATTATCTACTGATGAATTTAATAAAATCAAAGGTAAAGCTGCATATCATAATTACGAAACTAGAAAAAAAATGCTTGAAGCAATAAGATATGTAGATCTAGTGATACCAGAAAATAATTGGGAACAAAAAATAGATGACATTAAGGAATATAAGGTAGATATAACAGTAATGCGGAGGAGACTGGGCAGGTAGTGATAAATTTGAGTATTTAAAAGATTATTGTGAATTAGTATATTTAGATAGAACAGAGGGAATATCAACTACTAAAATAAAAAAAGACTTAAAACTACAGATGCCAGTTAACGGAGTAAATCAAATACCAGAAACAAATAATAATAAATAATAGGAGTGAAAAATTGAAACTATTACAAGAAATAATAATAGACCATATAGAATATAGAAAACAAATATTTAAACTTGCAAAATCTGACTTAATAAAGACATATAGAGGAGCAGCTCTTCGGATGGTCATGGGCAATTATAAAACCTGTTATATCGATATTTGTATACTGGTTTGCATTTACCATTGGCTTAAGAGCAGGAAAACCTGTAAATGGTTACCCATTCTTTTTATGGCTTATTGCTGGACTAGTTCCATGGTTTTATATTAGTGGAATGATAACTACTGGAACAGAGTGCATAAGAAAATATAAGTATTTAGTAACAAAAATGAAATTTCCTATTTCAACAATACCTACTTTTTCTAATTTGTCTAAAATATCGGTAAATTTAATACTATTAATGATTGTAATAATTGTATTTTGGCTATTTGGGTTTAGTCCAGATATATATTTATTACAACTACCGTTTTATATAGCATTATCATTTGTTTTCTTTAATTTGTGGGCATTATTTTCATCATTTATTGGAGCTATAAGTAAGGATTTTGTAAATTTAGTAAAATCATTTATAACAGCTATATTTTGGCTATCAGGAATACTATGGAATGCTGATAAAGTAGCTATTCCTTGGCTAAGAAAATTTTTAATGTTAAATCCAGTAACATTTTTAGTAAATGGATTTAGAAATTGTTTTATTAATAAAGTATGGTTTTGGGAACAACCAAAAAGATTATTATATTTTGGAATAATTACATTAATACTTTTAATTGCTGCATTATGGTCATATAAAAAATTAAGAAAAGATATCGCAGATGTATTATAATTAGTAACGAAAGGGAAAAGTAAATGAGCGAAAATGTAATAGAATTTAAAAAAGTAACAAAAATATATAAATTATATAAAAATGATAAAAGAAGATTATTAGCTATATTTTTTAAAGGGGTACCATACAAAGAAAAAAAAGCAGTAAACAATGTATCATTTAAAATAAAAAAAGGGGAAGCAGTTGCTATATTTGGAAAAAATGGTGCAGGTAAATCTACAGTATTAAAAATGATAACAGGAGTAACTTTTCCTACTAAAGGAAAGATAAATGTAAAAGGTAGAGTAAGTGCCTTGCTAGAACTTACTTCAGGATTTGATCCAGAGTTTACAGGAAGAGAAAATATCTATTTAAAAGGTAGAATATTAGGATTAAAAGAACATGAAATAAAAAAACTAGAACCTAAAATTGTAGAATTTGCAGAGCTAGAAGAATATATAGATCAACCAGTTAGAACATATTCGAGTGGTATGAAAGCAAGACTTGGATTTTCAGTTAATGTAAATATAGAGCCAGAAATATTGATTGTAGATGAAGCTCTAAGTGTTGGTGATGAAGCATTTAAGAAAAAATGTACTAAAAAGATAAATGAAATTATAGATAAAGATAATGTAACTTTATTATTTGTAACACATTCAACAGGAGTAGCTAAAGAATTTTGCAAACGTGGAATTGTTATGAAAAAAGGCAAAATGGTATGTGATACAGATATTAATGAAGCTATTAAAATATATAGTGAAAGTATAAAATAGACAAAGGAAAAGGTGAACAATGATGGGAACAGGTAAACATAGCATAGATACAAGAAGGAATAATAAAAATATTAAAAGAAAAAAGAAAAAAAGATGGAAAAAAGTATTGATAATATTTATATTTCTAATATTAATAGTAGCTGGAGTTATGGCTGGATTTATCAAGAGCAAATTAAATAAAATTGAATATGTAAGCATACCTTTAGAGGATATAAATATGAATGAAGGAATTGCAGAATCATTAAAAAATTACAGAAACATTGCATTACTAGGAGTAGATACAAGAGATGTTACTACAAATGATGGATCTAGAAGTGATGCTATAATTATAGTAAGTATAAACAAAGAAACTAATGATGTTAAACTTATTTCAGTATATAGAGATACATATTTAGATTTAGGTGAAGATTATGGATTAGATAAAGTTACACATGCTCATGCATATGACGGACCTGCATTAACTATTAGTACATTAAATAGAAATTTAGATTTAAACATAACAGAATTTGTTACTGTTAATTTTGAAATTGTTGCAGAGATAATAGATATGATGGGTGGAATTGACATTGATATTAAAGAATCAGAACTATATCAAATGAATAAATACATTTCAGATACATCAAAAAATACTGGAATATCATCTAGCAGATTAACTCATTCTGGTCTACAAACATTAGATGGTGTACAGGCAGTAACATATGCAAGAATTAGAAAAACAGCTGGGGGAGACTATAAAAGAACAGAACGTATGAGAACAGTATTAACGGAAACATTTAATAAGGCAAAAAAAATGAGCATATCAGATATTAATAGAATAGCTGATAAAATATTACCACAAATACAAACAAATATATCTCAAGGAGAAATAATGTCAATTATTCCTCAAATGATGTCATATAATGTACAAAATAGTATAGGATGGCCATATGACACAAAAGGAAAAACAATGGATAGATGGTATGGAATTCCAGTTACACTAGAATCAAATGTAAAACAATTACATGAAGAAGTCTTTGGACAAGTAGACTATAATCCTACAGATACAGTTAAAGAAATAAGCACAAAAATAGTTAATAAAACCGGATATACTGCTGAATAAAAATAATAGGCATTTATAAATGCCTATTATTTTTGCAAAAACACTTATTTATTTAAGAATAAACTGTTTTCATTTATAAAAAAATGTTATAAAATAAACAAAAGATAAATAAATATATATAAAAGGAGTAATATGAATAATAAAAAAATAACTGTTAATAAAATATTAGAAATTTGTAATGGAAAGTTATTATCAGGAAATAAAGATATAGAAGTTTGTTCATATTCTAAAGATACAAGAAATATTAATGTCGGAGATATGTATCTTGGAATAAAAGGAGAAAGAGTAAATGGTAATGATTATATAGAAATGGCCTTTGAAAATGGAGCTATGGGATGCATAACAGATAAAAATTTAAGCCAAGAATTGCTGGAAAAATTTACAAATAAAGTAATTATAAAAGTAGATGATACAATAAAAGCAATTCAAAAAATAGCGAAATATAAAAGAAGTATGTATGATATACCAGTAATTGCAGTAACTGGAAGTGTACGGAAAAACTAGTACGAAAGATATAATTGCAAATGTAATGGCACAAAAATTTAATGTACTTAAAACTGAAGGAAATTTAAATAACCATATTGGACTGCCACTTACATTATTAAAATTAAAAGGCCATACAGCTGTTGTAGTTGAAATGGGAATGAATCATTTTGGCGAGATAAGTGTACTTACTGATATTGCAAAACCAACAGGATGTGTAATAACAAATATAGGAACATCGCACATAGGTAATCTTGGATCAAGAGAAAATATTTTAAAGGCAAAGCTAGAAATACTGGAGGGATTAAGTAAAGATGGATTTGTTTTAATAAATAATGATAATGATTTGTTAAATGATTGGGTTAAAAAAGAGAATAAGCATAAAGTATATACATATGGAATAGAAAATAAAAGCACATATATGGCAGACAATATTATGCTATCACAAAATAACAGTAAATTTGAAATTAATGGAGTAAAAGCAAGTGTTCCAGTTGGAGGTACACATTTTGTATATAACGCTATTTGTGCATTTGCAATAGGGGATATATTAGGTATACAAAAAGATAAAGTAATTAAAGCAATATCAGAATTTAAATTAACTTCAAAAAGAATGGATATTCATATTATAAAAGACAATATAAAAGTAATAAATGATAGCTATAATGCAAGTTATGACTCAATGAAAGCAGCATTGGAAGTAATGAGCAAGACTGATGCAAATAGAAAGATTGCTGTTTTAGGAAATATGTTAGAACTTGGAGACTATACAAAACAGCTACATGAAAAAGTTGGAGAAGAAATCATAAAAAATAAAATAGATATTTTAATTACTGTTGGAGAATATGCTAAAGATATATCAAACAGAGCAGAAAAACTGGGTATGAAAAGTATATTTGAATTTGAAAATATAGATGATGCAACAAAGTTTATTAAAAATAATATGAAAAATGGAGATTTAATATTATTAAAAGCATCAAATTCTATGAATTTTAGTAGAATTTTAGAAGGAATTAAATAGGAGGTTATTATGAGCAAAATAAAAGTAGGAGTTATATTTGGTGGAATGTCAACAGAACATGATGTTTCAATAGTTTCAGGAACATCAGTTGCAAAAAAACTAAATATAAATAAATATGATATTTTTCCAATTTATATAGATACTGATGGCAAATGGTATGAATGCACAGATATATCTAAAAATTACAAAGTTGGTGATAAAATAGAAAATATCCAAATAATAGACAATATAATTAATTATTTAAATGAATTAGATGTATTATTTCCAGTTTTACATGGCTTATATGGAGAGGATGGAACAATTCAAGGGTTATTTGAATTACTAAAAATACCTTATGTAGGATGTAGAGTTTTAGGATCAAGTTTAGCTATGGATAAAGTATATGCAAAAATAATATTTGATAAAGCAAATATCAAACAAGCAAATTATGAATATATAAGAAAAGATAATGATGGATACATATATATTGACAAGAAATTCAATGAAAGAAGATGCAAATTGAAAGATATTTGCAAAATAATAGATAAGAATTTAAATTATCCAATGTTTATAAAACCTTCAAACTCTGGATCATCAGTTGGAATAAATAAAGCGAGCAATATAACAGAATTAGAAGAATATATAGAATATGCATCTAAATATGATAAAAAAATACTAATAGAAGAAAATTTAATTGGAAAAGAAATAGAATGTTCAGTATTAGGAAATGAAGATGTAAAGGCATCCTGTTTAGGAGAAATTACACCTGCAGAAAATTTTTACACATTTGATGCAAAATACAAAAATGTTGAGTCAAAACTTACAATACCTGCAAATATTAATAATGAATTGTCAAATAAAGTAAGAAATATGGCAATAAAAGCATTTAAAGCAATTGATGGAAAGGGATTTGCAAGAGTTGATTTCTTTGTAAATGAAGAAACAAATGATATATATATAAATGAAATAAATACCTTGCCAGGATTTACTGAGATTAGTATGTATCCTAAATTATGGGAGCAAAGTGGATTAGAATATTCTAAACTATTAGATGAATTAATAAAATTAGCCCTATAAAACGAGGGACATTCCTCGAACTATGAGGAATACCCGTGAACGAGGTTTGTCACTCAAACCTTGTAAAAGACATTCCTTGATTTATGAGGAATACCTGTGTATCGAGGTTTGTCTCTCAAACCGAATAAAAGAGGAGAGATTATGGAATTAAAAAAAATACAAGAATATGTAAAAAATCAGCTATCTGATAAAAGATATTATCATAGCAAATGTGTAATGGAAAGATCAAGAGAGCTTGCTGAAAAATATGGTGCAGATATAAAAATAGCAGAAAAAATAGGAATTGCACATGATGTAGCAAAAGAAATGAGTGAAGAAGAAAAACTAAAATATGTAAAAGATAATAATATTGAAATTGATGATATAGAAAGAGAAAACAGTTCACTTCTTCATGCAAAGATTGGAAAAGATATAGCTATAAAACAATTTGAATTTACTGAAAATATGGGACAAGCAATTGCAAATCATACAACAGGAAATAAAGATATGGACATATATTCTAAAATATTATTTATAGCAGATAGGACAAGTAAAGATAGAAACTTTGAAGACTTAGAACACTTAAATGAAATAGCAAATAAAAACATAGATGAAGCAGTTTTATATATACTAGATAAAAAAATTGAAATACAAATAAGAAAAAGAGCATCCATACATGTTAATGGAATTATAGCAAGAAATTATATGTTGAATTTAATTAATAAAAATTAAGAAGGAGATAAATATGAGATTTATACATATGGCAGATGTACACTTTGATAGCCCTTTTACAGTATTAACAGATAAAAGGGATTTTGGAACAAAAAGAAGGCTTGAGCAAAGGGAGGCATTTAGAAAAGCAATTGAATACATAGCTAAAGAAGAAATTCCATATTTGTTTATTGCAGGAGATTTATATGACCAAAATTATATAAGAGAAAGTACAATAGAATTTATTAATAATTTATTTAAAACAATACCTAATACTAAAATATTTATTTCTCCAGGAAACCATGATCCTTTTTTAAAGAATTCTTTTTATAATACGTTTAAGTGGAATAATAATGTAACAATATTTAATGATGAAATAAAAAGAGTAGAATTAGAAGATGTAGATATATATGGATATGGGTTTTCTGATTTTTATTGTTCTAATTCAAAAGTAGAAGATATTGAAATAAAAAATAAAGAAAAACTAAATATTTTATTAGTTCATGGAGCATTAGATTCAAGTAAAAATATAGATATTAAATATAATCCTATTAGTACAAATAAATTAAAGAAAATAGGATTTGATTATATAGCACTTGGACATGTGCATAAAAAAATAGATGAAAATAAATATAATTTTATTTATCCAGGTTCTATGATTTCATTTGGATTTGACGAATTAGGCGAACATGGAATGTTGGATATAATAATAGAAAAAGAAACGAAAGAAAATCAAAAAATAAATAAAAATAAAATAAAAATAAATTTTATTAAATTAGATAATAGAATTTTCGAAGAAAAAAATATAAATATTTCTTCAATTAATTCTCAAGAAGAATTAATTGAAAAAATAAATTCAATAAAAATAAATGAAAATATTTTTTTAAAAATAATATTAATTGGAAATAAAAATATAGAAATAAATAAAAATGAAATATTTAAATTAATAGAAAATAAAAATATATTAAAAATAGAAGATAAATCAGAAATGAAATATGATTTTAATAAATTAGCAACGCAAAACAATCTAAAAGGAATTTTTGTCAAAAAGATGTTAGAAGAGCTAAACAATAAAGAAATTGATGAAAATGAAGTAAGAAAAGCAATTGAAATAGGACTAAAATCTTTTGAATAAAATATAAACAAAAAAGTAAAAATTTGGAAAAAAATTGAACAAAATACACCTGTGGATAACTTATAAGATGTATGGGAATTAAGGGAAAAGAACGACATATAAACTTAAACAAAATGTTAATTTCAAAAAGCAAAAAGTGACCATAGAAACCCTTAAAACTTATGTAAACATCGATAAAATTGTCATTAAAACATAAATCGGAATAATCATTGAAAATGCAAAGAACAAAAATACAATAGGGTAAAACGGACATCAAATTTTTAAAAAATGTGAATAAAATAAAATGCTAAAATTATGTAAACAATGATAAACTAATAAGATTACAAAATTTAAAAAAATTAATTTAAGATATTAAAAAAATAATAAATAAAAAAATAATTTAAAAAAATAAATTAATAATTAAATAAATAATTATTAAAATAGAAGGTGATTTTTTGAAAATTAATTATTTAAAAATAAATAAATTTGGAAAATTAAAAAATAAAGAAATAAAATTAAAAAATAATATAAATTTAATATATGGTAAAAATGAAGCAGGAAAAACTACATTATTAAAATTTATTTCTGGTATGTTTTATGGAATATCAAAAAATAAAAATGGAAAAGAAATTTCTGATTTTGATAGATATAAACCATGGAAAGGTGAAGATTTTTCTGGAAAGATAAAATATACATTAGATAATAAAGAGGAATATGAAGTTTTTAGAGAGTTTTCAAAAAAGAATCCAAAAATATATAATAAAAATTTAGATGATATTTCTAAAGAATTTAATATTGATAAAACAAAAGGAAATCAATTTTTTTATGACCAAACAAAAGTAGATGAAATTTTATTTTTATCTACTAATTTAGTAGAACAAAATAATGTTGTGTTAGATAATAATAATCAAAATTTATTAACACAAAAAATAGCAAATATATTATCATCAGGCGAAGATAATATTTCATATAAAAAAGTTATGAATAATTTATCCAAAAAATTATTAGAAGATGTAGGAACTGAAAGAAGTACAGATAGACCTCTTAATAAGGCTTTAGAAGAACTTGAAGAATTGCAAAAATTAAAAAATGAATTAAATAATAATTATACTAAAAGTGAAGAACTAAAAATAAAAAAAGAGGAAATAGAAAAAAATTTATATAACTTAGAAAAAGAATTAGAAATATTAAAAGAAATAAAAATAATTAAAGACCGTGAAGAAAAAGAAAATGAAAAAATAAATATTAATAATAATATAAAAAGTGAATTTTATGAAAAAATAAATAATTTAAAAAATAAATTAAATTTTAATAATAAAGAAAAAAATAAAAAAATAAAAAATAAAAAATTAAATATAATTAATATATTTTTTATAACATTATTAATATTTTTAAATATTTTAATTAATTTTATTAAATTATTTAATATAATAGAAAATACAATAATTTATTTTACTATTATATATTTATTAATAAATTTAATAATTTATTTAATTAAAAAAATAAAAAATAAAAAATCAAATAAAAATAAAAATATTGAAAAAATAAAAATAGAAAAAGAAATAGAAATATTAGAAGAAAATAAAAAAAATAAAGAAAAAGAAATAGAAATATTAAAAGAGAAATTAAAAAATGAAAACAATATTAAATTAGAAGAAATAAAAATTAAATATAAAAATAATATTAACGAAAAAGATTTAATTAATTTATTTAATAAAAAATTGAATGAAATAAATAATGAAGTAGACTATATAAATAAAATATATAATAATAAAAGAATAGAATTAAATAGCATAATAATTGAAGAAAAAAATGTCAATGAAATATTAGATAAAAAATTAGACTGCGAAGAGAGAATAAAATATTTAAAAGAAAAAATAGAAGAATTACATAGTTTAGAAAGAAGTATAAATATTGCGAAAGAAAAGTTAGAAGAAGCATATAATGAAATAAAAAATAATATAACTCCTAAATTTACAAAAGAATTATCTTTATTAATTGAAAAAATTTCTGGACGGCAAGTATAAAAATGTAAGTTTTGATACTGATATTGGATTAGTAGTTGAAAGAGAAGATGGTGAATATATTAATTGTAATCTCTTAAGTATAGGAACAATAGATCAATTATATTTATCACTTAGATTATCTGTAATGAATGAAATTTCAGAAGAAAAAATGCCAATTATATTAGATGAAGCCTTTGCATATTTTGATAATGAAAGATTAGAGAATATTTTAAAATTTATTGATAACAATTACAAAGAAAATCAGATAATTATATTAACTTGCTCAAATAGAGAAAAAGATATTTTAGATAAATTAAATATCAAATATAATTTAATTAATTTATAAATTGTTGTTTCTGAGAGGAAAATTCTAGTGACTGTCCCTAAAAATCACCAATTTTGGGGATTTTTGGGACTATTCTGAATTTTCCCAACATGAAACAGATTACAATTTATATTATACTTATGGTTTATCATATGTAACCATTGAAAATTATAAAAATATTGTGTATAATATTTTAGGTTAATTTAATTAAAGAGGAGATATATAATGTTTCAAAAGTTAGATGATGTAGAAAAAAGATATGAAGAGTTAAATAAAAAAATCAGTGATCCAGAGATTATTGCAAAACAAAGTGAATGGCAAAAATTAATGAAAGAACATGCACTAATTGCTGATGTAGCTGAAAAGTATAAAGAGTATAAAAGGGTAAAAGCAAATCTTGAAGAAGCAAAGGCAATGTTAGATGATAAAGAACTTAAAGAATTAGCGGAAATAGAATATCAAGAAGCAAAAGAACAATTACCTAAGATAGAAGAAGAATTAAAAATACTTCTTATACCAAAAGATCCAGATGATGATAAAAATATAATATGTGAGATAAGAGCAGGAGCAGGAGGAGAAGAAGCTGCACTATTTGCGGGAACTTTATTTAGAATGTATTCAATGTATGCTGAAAACAAATATTGGAAAATAGATGTACTTAATGAAAATGAAACAGGACTTGGTGGGTATAAAGAAATAACATTTATGGTTACAGGAAAAGGTGCATATAGTAGATTAAAATTTGAAAGTGGTGTACATAGAGTACAAAGGGTTCCAGATACAGAAAGTAGTGGAAGAATTCATACATCTACTGCAACTGTTGCAGTTTTACCAGTTGTAGAGGATGTAGAGATAGAAATAAATCCATCTGATATAAGAATGGAAGTGTTCAGAGCATCAGGGGCAGGAGGACAACACGTCAATAAAACATCTTCAGCAGTAAGACTAATACATGAACCGACAGGAATAGTTGCTGAGTGCCAAACTGAAAGATCACAACTTCAAAACAGAGAATATGCAATGAGATTATTAAAATCTAGAATATATGAGCAAGAAAAAGCAAAACAAGACGCTGAGCTTGCAAGTGAAAGAAAATCTCAAGTAGGAACAGGAGATAGAAGTGAGAAAATAAGAACATACAACTATCCACAAGGGAGAATTACTGATCACAGAATTGGAATGAGTATATATCAAATAGAAAACTTTTTAAATGGAGACTTAGATGAAATGATAGACAATTTAATTGCAGCAGACAGAGCAGAAAAACTAAAAGGAGAAGACTCTTAAAATGAGGGACATAGCTTAATCTATGAGGAATACTTATGACTAAGCTGTGTCCCTCAAACCTTGTAAAGACATAGCTTAATTTATGAGGAATACTTATGACTAAGCTGTGTCCCTTAAACCTTGTAAAGAGATTCCTCAATATATAAAAATTACCTATGGACGAGTCTTGTTCCTCATCCAAACAATGTTGTTTCTCAAACATAATAAAGGCAAAAGCAAGTAGCCCTAGTGACATGTAGTTACAAGGGTTACTATTTTATTACAAAAAGATTACAAAAAGATTACAAAATTATAACATTTCTATTGACAATTGACTTAAAATGTAATATTCTTATAGCAAGCAAAAATTAAAAATAAAAATGGAGGAAATTGTTTTGGCTATAGGAGATATAATTGTAGGTATTGACATAGGAACATCTAAGGTAAATGCTGTAGTCGGTGAAGTAAATAGTTTTAATCAAGTAGAAATTATTGCTACAAGCGAATGTAAATGTTTTGGAATGAAGAAATCTAAAATTATAGATGAAGAAGAAATAGTATCATCTATTTCTAGAGCTATAGAAGAAGCTGAAGAATTAGCTAATATAAAAATTCATTCAGCATATGTTACAATACCTGGTAAGTATATAACAATAGTAAAAAATAGTATTGTAAAAGAAGCAAAAGATAAATACGCTGGGATATCGACTAAAGATGTTACTTCAGCTATGATGCAAGTCAAAGATATAGATATACCAGATGACAAATTGTTAATAGATATAGTAGCAAATGAGTTTTCTCTAGACAATGGAAGAATTATAGATGATCCCGTTGGAAGTTTAAGTTCTACTTTTACGGTAAAAGGACAAGTTATTCTAGCAGATAAAGAGTATGTAAAACAATTAACAAGTATATTTAAAAAAGCTAGTATAGAAATAGATGGAATAGTACCAAATGTTCTTGCAGAAAGAGGACTTATATTAGATAAAAATGAATTAAAAGATAATGTTATGATATTAGATATAGGTGCTGGAAATACCGATATAGGAGTATTCGAAGGAGAATCTTTTGTATATACTAATACAATACCACTTGGTGGAGATAATATAACATCTGATATAGCATATGTGTTTAATATAAGTGAAGATGAGGCAGATAGATTAAAAAAACAATACCGGACTTGCTTTAAAATCCTTTATAGATAATGATACTGATATAATATTAAATACATATAAAGGTGAAGAAAGAACAAAAGTTATAAAGAGTTCAGAGTTAATAGAAGTTATTGAAGCAAGAGTAGAAGAAATATTCTCTTTAGTAAATAAAGCAATATCAAATGAGGGCATAAAATCTAATATTAATAATGTAGTTTTAACTGGACAAGGTATTATAAATATAAATAAAAGTGATGTTGCAGGGAAAATAACTTTGAATATACCTGTAAAAATATCCACTGGAAGACTAATTAGTACAATAAAAGCGAATTATAGATCAAGTTATGCACTAGTAAAATATATTGCATCAAGACCATTTGCAAAAACAGTTTCTAGCAGTATAGATGTGAGAACAGAAGAAAACATATTTAGTACAATAATAGATAGAATAAAAGAGTTTTTCTATTCATAATAAAGTTATCAATTTTATAAACTATATAATATTTGGAATAATTATTAGTAGATATACCTAGAATTCCAAATCGAAAATAAAGAAGGAGGAGTAAACAATATGATGGAAACAGAATATGATGAAAATAATTACATGATGGACGGTACAGCAACTATTAAAGTAATTGGTGTTGGAGGAGCAGGAAACAATGCTATAAATAGAATGGTAGAAGCAGGAATAAAAAATGTTGAATTTATAGCAGTTAATACAGATAGACAAGCTCTTCAATTATCAAAAGCAAGTTCAAGAATTCAAATAGGAGAAAAAATAACAAGAGGATTAGGTGCAGGTGCAAATCCAGAGATTGGTATGCAAGCAGCAGAAGAAAGTAAAGCTGAAATAGCTGAAGTATTAAGAGGAGCAGATATGGTGTTCGTTACAGCTGGAATGGGTGGAGGAACAGGAACAGGTGCAGCTCCAATAGTAGCAGCAGCAGCAAAAGAATTAGGTATTTTAACAATAGGTGTTGTTACAAAACCATTTACTTTTGAAGGGAAGAAAAGATTAAATCAAGCAGAAAAAGGAATTGCTAATTTGAAAGAAAAAGTAGATACATTAGTTGTTATACCAAATGATAAATTATTACAAATTATAGATAGAAGAACATCAATAGTAGAAGCTTTCAAAATGGCTGATGATGTTTTAAGACAAGGTGTTCAAGGTATATCAGATTTAATTTCAGTACCTGGATTAATTAACTTAGATTTTGCAGATGTTAAAACTGTAATGTTAAATACAGGAATGGCACATATGGGAATTGGTAGAGCAAGTGGAGAAAACAGAGCAGAAGATGCTGCAAAACAAGCAATTCAAAGTCCATTACTAGAAACATCTATTGAAGGTGCAAGAGGAGTTATAATTAATATAACAGGTGGAAATGAATTAGGATTACAAGAAGCAAATACAGCAGCTGAACTTATTCAAAGAAGTGTAGATCCAGAAGCTAACATTATATTTGGTGTTGTTACTGATGAAACATTAGGTGATGAAATAACAATTACAGTTATTGCTACTGGATTTGAAAAAGAAGATTCATCAATATCAAGTATAGGTGTAGAGAACTTAGTAACCAATACATGGAATAAAAAGATAAATTCTATACCAACACCTACAGAAAATAAAGAAACACAAGGTGATTTAGATATTCCTTCTTTCTTAAGAAAAAAAGGAAATAAATAGTAAAAATATAATTTTAATAAATAATTAAAAAGAAATAATCTAATTTAGTAGATTATTTCTTTTTTTCGCGTTCAAGATATGACACATTATTTATACAAGCTATAGTAAAATACAAGTTACTAACCGTATAAAGAGGTGACCTATTGACAATATATATTGATATCATTTTTCTAGAGAACCTATTTATGAATTATATCATTTTATTTGCAACAGGAACTATAGTTAAAGCACCAATAAAATTAATTAGAGCATTTATATCAAGCACAATTGGAAGCATTTATGCTATAGTTTCATACATGTCAATTTTGGAAATATATTCCAACATACTTTTAAAAATGATTTTATCTATAGCAATGGTACATATAGCATTTGATAGCAAAAGTATAAAACAACTATTTAAACAATTAATTATATTTTATTTAACATCATTTACATTTGGAGGAGTTGCTTTTGCATTTTTATATTTTATAAATCCACAAAATATATTAATGGAGAAGCGGAGTATTAATAGGAACATATCCAATAAAAATAATTTTAACAGCTGGAATTGTAGGATTTATTATAATTACAACATCATTTAAAAATATAAAGGGAAGATTAACTAGGAATGATTTACATTGTAATATAAAGGTAAATATAAACTCAAAATATGCATATATTAATGCAATTATTGACACAGGAAATTTTTTAAAAGAACCAATTACAAAAATGCCGGTAATAGTAGTAGAGAAAAACACATTAATGAATGTTATTCCAAATTATATATTAGATAATTTAGATAAAATTATAAATGGAGAAGATATTGATTTAGGGGATTATGCTTCAAAGATAAGAATAATTCCATTTACTTCATTAGGTAAAGAAAACGGGATATTACTAGGATTAAAGGCAGATAATGTAATAGTTCAGATGGAAGAAAATACCATCAACATATGTGAAGTGATAATAGGAATATATAATGGGGCTTTAAGCAAAAATGGTAAATATAAAGCATTAATAGGTCTGGATTTATTAGAGAGTTCTAATATAAACAATGAGTTAACAGTTAAAAATTAAAAATGAAGAGTACAAAACTCTTCTAGTTTAAAAGGAGGTACGAATAATGAATATATTAGAAATATTAAAGTCTAAGATTAGTACAATATATGTTAAATATTTAAATGATGAGGAGATAGAAACATTTCCTATACATTATATAGGAGGTAGTCAAACACTTCCACCTCCATTGGATAGCAAAGAAGAGGAGCAACTTTTGGAAAGACTATCAAAGAATGATTTAGAAGCTAGACAAACATTAGTAGAAAGAAATTTAAGATTAGTTGTATATATAGCTAAAAAATTTGAAAATACAGGAGTTGGGATAGAGGATTTAGTGTCAATTGGAACTATAGGACTTATGAAAGCAATTAATACTTTTAACACAAGTAAAAATATTAAACTTGCTACATATGCATCAAGATGTATTGAAAATGAAATATTAATGTATTTAAGAAGAAGCAATAGAATAAAAGGTGAAATTTCAATTGACGAACCATTAAATCAAGATGGTGATGGAAATGAATTATTATTATCTGATATTCTTGGTACAGAACCTGATATAACATCTAGAGGAATTGAAGATGAAGTAGATAAAGTATTACTCAAAGCTTCTATAGAAAAATTAAGTAATAGAGAAAAAAATATAATGGAACTCAGATTTGGATTTATTAGTGGGACAGAAAAAACCCAAAAAGAAGTTGCAGACATGCTCCGGAATTTCGCAAAGTTATATATCTAGGTTAGAAAAAAAGATAATGAATAAAATGAAAAAAGACATTATAAGCAAAACGGGATAACTCTTAAAAACGAGGGACATACCTCGATCTATGAGGAATGCTTATATACCGAGGTGTGTCCCTCAAACCTTGTAAAGACATACCTCAATCTATGAGAAATACTAGTAACTGAGGCTTGTCCCTCAACAAAATAAAGGTGTGTCCCTCAAACATTGTAAAATTTTGTTAGTCAAAATACTTACTAATTTCTTCTAAATCTTTAAAATTTGTTTGCCTTAACACTTCATATGCAAGTATTGCAACAGAATTAGATAAATTAAGTGAACGCAAAGTTTTTCTCATCGGAATTCTAATCGCATTATTTATATATTTTTTTAATAAATTTTCAGGAAGACCTTTTGTTTCTTTTCCAAATAAAAGAAATATATTATCCAGGTTAGAATAATTTACATCTGAATAACAATGTTTTCCCTTTGTAGTAACAAAAAACATATTATTATCTTCTGGAACATATTTACTTAAAAAATTATCTAGAGATTCATGCTCTTCAATTTCTAATTTATCCCAATAATCAAGGCCAGCTCTTTTTAGATATTTATCTGATATTTCAAAACCTAGTGGCTTTACAAGATGAAGTTTAGCACCTATCGCTGCACATGTTCTTGCAATATTTCCTGTGTTTTGTGGTATCTCTGGTTCAACAAGTACTATATTTAAGTTCATTATAATTTTCATCTCCTTTAACATATTATATTATATCATATCAGATAAAGAAATTATTGTTTGTATGAAATGGGTGAAAAAGGGGCCAGGCCCCTTTTTCACCCATTTCATATTGTGTAGAGGTCGATCAAGACCGACCCCTACAATGTTTTCAATAAATTTAATCCTACAAATTACAATTTATCTAATAATTTTAAATTGACTTTTATCAATGAAAATGCTAAACTATATTAGATTTATTAGTTATATAGAGGTAAATAATATAATGAACCAAAAAACACAAATTAAAGTAATAAGAATAATAGCCACAATAGCAATTGTAGCCGTGCTTTGTATTTTTATTTGGAGACTTGCACCATTTATAAAAGATTTATCTACAACAGAGGGACAATTAGCATTTAAAGAAAAAGTAGATAGTATGGGATTTGGAGGATTATTGCTATTATTAGGTCTTCAGATACTACAGATATTATTAGTAGTTCTACCAGGAGAACCTTTTGAAGTACTAGCAGGTATGTGCTATGGTGTATGGGGAGGAACCCTATTTATAATGGTATCTGTGTTCATAACTACAACTATAATCTTTTTTACAGTTAGAAAGTTAGGACATAAATATCTATACAATTTTTTTCATAAGGAAAAAGTTGATAAAATCATGAAAAGCAAATTATTAAAAAATCCTAGAAATTTAGATATTATTTTATTTATACTATTTTTCTTACCAGCTACACCAAAAGATTTATTTGTATATATAGGAGGGCTTTTACCCATAAAACCATTGAGATTCATAGTAATCTCTACATTTGTAAGATTTCCATCAGTAATTACTTCGGCTATAGTAGGAGCAAATATTTCAAATGGTAATTGGGAAACAAGTCTATTAATATATGGTATAACATTTGTTATTGCTATGTTATCTATATACTTAGTTAGTTTAAAAGATAAAAATAAAGAAATTATAGATATAATGAAATAACAAATTAATAAAATAATAAAAAACCTTCATAAAGTTTTATTTAATATCATATTATAGATAGAGTAAAACAATTTATTGGAGATGGAGGTTTTATGATTCAAAAAATAGAATTACCATATCGTTTAGATGCATTAGAGCCATATTATAATGCAGAAACATTAAATATTCATTATAATACTTTATACAAGGGATATGTAGAAAATTATAATAAGATACAAGAACAGCTAAAAAATGCAAGAGAAAAAAATGATTTTGAAAATATAAAATGCCTTGAAAAGAATTTAAGCTTTCAAGGGTCAGGTGTGATTTTGCACGAGTTATTTTTCACAAATATGAAACCACAATCAAGATATGAAATGGGAGAAAGATTATATAGCCAAATAAATAAAGATTTTGGATCATTTAATGCATTTAAAAATCAATTTAATGAAGCAAGTAAAACAGTTGAGGCATCACGGATGGGGACTTTTAGTATGGGTACCAAGATTTAATAAATTAGAAATTCTTCAATGTGAAAAACATCAAAATCTAACACTATGGGGTTGTACGCCAATACTTGTAATTGATATGTGGGAACACTCATACTTCTTGCAATATAAAGCAAATAGAGCAGAATATATAAATGCATTTTGGAATATTATAAACTGGGAAACAGTAAATAATAGATTTGAATACATATTTAAAAGATAATTTTAAGGGAAAAAGAATTAAATTCTTTTTCCCTTAAAAATTATTCACTAAAGTCAAAATTAGGAACATACTCTTCTTCATGAGAACCTAGTTCTTGAATATATCCATTTTTTAAATCTAAAGAATATAAATAATTAAAAATTTCTTTATATTCTTTTTTATTTAATTTCCTATTGATTAAATTATCCTCTTTTGCTTTATATGTTGGAAAATATTGGGACATTACACTCACATAAATATCATTTGGCATATTATATGCAATCCATTTTAAAATGTTTTTTGTATTTTGTAAATGATTTGGAAGTACTAAATGCCTTATAATAATACCTCTTTGGATTAATCCATCTTTGCTAAACTCTGCCTTTCCAACTTGGCTATACATTTCTTTTATTGCTTTTGTTGCAGTTTCAAAATAATTATCTATTTTAGAATATTTTTTAGACAATTCATTTGTATAATATTTTAAATCAGGTAAATAAACATCTATATATCCATTTAACAATTTAATTGTTTCTATATTTTCATATCCATTCGAGTTATAAATAATAGGGATACCGAAGCCCTTTTGATTTAGCAATTTTAATTGCTTCAGTAATTTGATATACATACATTGTAGGAGTTACTAAATTAATATTATGAGCTTTTTTCTTTTGTTGTTTTAAGAAAATTTCAGCAAGATGCTCTACTGTTATTTCTTTTCCCTTACCTAAATTGCTAATCTCATAATTCTGACAATATATGCAATTAAGGTTACAATTAGAGAAAAAAACTGTGCCAGATCCATTTTCACCACTAATACAAGGTTCTTCAAACATATGAATAGATGCAAGTGCGATTTTTAATTTATCATCACACTTACATCTTCCCTTATTTCCTTCTAATCTATTAATATTACATCTATGTGGGCATAAAGTACAATTATCTAACATATTATTTTCCTATTCTTTTTTTAAATATATTGATTGAGATGGGTATGCAAGTTCTATATTTGCTTGTTTAATTATTTCTAATAGCATATAATTTACTTCTTCTTTAAATTTTAAAAATTCTTCGTAATCTGTTATATCAGTATAAAAGCTAATAGATAAATCTATTCCATCAGCAGAAATTGTATCAAACAATACTCTAATATTTTCTTTTAAAACATGTGAGTTAGTATTTAATGCAAGTTTTATATTTTCTGTTAAATCTGCAACTTTTTCTAATGTAGTATTTAGTTCTAGTGTTAGCAATAAATCATATCTTCTTTTTTCTCTTTTTGTTCCATTAATTATAGAAGTAGTTGTAAGAAAGCTATTCGGAAGTACAATTATCTGATTATTTATATCCCTTATTCTTGTAGTTCTAAAAGTTATATCTTCAACAGTTCCGGCATATGTACCTACTTCAATGTAGTCACCAATATCAAATGGCCTGTCTGAGATAATTGATAATCCTGCAAGAATGCTTTTTGCAACATCTTGTGCAGCAAGTGCAATTACAACACTAGTTATTCCAAGACCAGTAACTAAACCACTTAAATCATATCCAAGTTCTGCGATTACAATAAATGCTGCAACTACATATATTAATGATTTTCCAATTTTACTAAAAAAATTTATTGTTGTGTCTGTTCCATCAATATGAAGTTTTTCTCTAATTTTACCAAAAGTTTCAGAACTAGAATCAAATAAATTAGCAAATCCTTTTGCTGTAAGTAGAATTATACATATTTTAAATACTTTAGTTATAATACTAAAAACATCTTTTGGTAATTTTAAGGACATAGCTCCAATATATACTCCAAGCAATACAAAGAATATTTTTAGTGGGTTATAGAATCCAGTTTCTTTAATTTTATTTTTATCTTTTACTTTAAATTTGAACATCTTTACTATGATATATGCAAATAAAGGGCTAAATATTTTAAATATTACAATTATTGCTAGTCCTATTCCAATATCGATAATATTTTCAAGGGATAAATTTTTAAATATTTCTATTATTTCATTAATAAATTTCATAATTATCACCTAATTAAATATTAGCACATTTTGGCAAATTATTCAACAGGTGCAAATCAACGATAATATAAAAATCCCGTCCGCTTTACAAAGCAGACGGGACGAACCTTTTAATTTTTAAATGTTTATAGGATTTGCTTGATAATATCATGATAATTCATAGATGAAAGATATTTAGGGGGAACGTCAGAGAAATTTTTATATCCTCTTTCCCCATCTTTCCACATTCTATATGTAGCACGCCCATAAGCAATCAAAACCGATGAAGTAAATTCCGGATTTGAATCAAGGTTCAATGAGAATTCAATAACCTGCTTAACACCATCAGATGTTTCTCCAACGCCGATTACTTTTCCTCCATGAGGTAGTTTTGAGTGGTTTTTCAACATTTCTTCAGCAGAGATGAAGATTACAGTTGTATTGTAGTCAGCAAAATAATCAGGCATAGTTTTGATTTGTTTTTCAATTTCTGACCGATTTGCGCCTTCTTCTGTTACAACATAACATAACCTTGTATGTTTTTCTCGTGTTGTGAATTCAGGAGTTTCGCCATTACGTACCCTTTGAACAGCTTGTTCAACAGGAATTGTATACTGCCTTGCATCTTTAACACCTTTAATTTGCCTAATTGCATCTGAATGACCTTGACTTACACCTTTACCCCAGAAAGTATAAACCTTTGAATTAGGAAGCACGGATTTAATGAGTAATCTCATATGAGAAAACAAACCCGGATCCCATCCTATGGAGGTCATAGCAATTGTATCTCCGAATATAGCTGCTTTATTCATGCTTTCCGCGTACTGTAATGCTTTTGCATGAGTATCAAAGCTACAAACTGTGTTAAACAATGAAGCAAAATCTGGGCCTTGAATAGGCAAGTCTTCTTTTGATCCTCCGCAAAGGAAAGCAATATCAATCTTATTTTTCCAGTCATACACATCAAGGGTATTGACAATTGGAACAGAAGACTTTGTCTCCAGTGTAGAAGGATCGCGACGAGTAAAAATACAAACCAATTCCATGTCAGGATTTTTGCTAAGCTGGCTTTCAATACCTTTTCCAAGGTTTCCATAACCTACTATTGCAACCCGTATTTTTCTCTCTGTTGTTTTTGTTCCTACCATTTTTTTTACCTCTTCTTTCTGCACATTCGTGCGTTATTTTAATATGTCAAACGCAATGTTTAACGTAAATATTATACATAAATCTACATAAAAAGTCAACTTTTAAATTTTAAAGTTAGAATTTATATAATTTAGATAAAAATATGTAAGAGGTAAAGAATAAAAAAATATATTAAACATACAATTTTAAGAGGAGGCTGCTATGATAAATAAAGTGTTAATTAGTGTATTAATTTTATCTATAATAGTGTTATCAGTTACAATTCCGGTATTTGCATTTCCGCCATCTAACGATAAGTTATATTATGGAATAGATGTAAGCGAATGGCAAGGTAGAATTGATTTTAAAAAGGTTGCAAAAGCTGGAATAGATATAGTATATATAAGGGCAAGTGAGGGAACAGATTATATTGATCCATATTTTAGAGAAAATTATGAAGAAGCAAAGAAAAATGGATTAAAAACAGGATTTTATCATTATGTAACTGCTAAAAATACAGAAGAGGCAAGGCAAGAAGCAAGATTTTTTGTTTCAAATATAAAGGGAACTAATCCTGATTGTAAACTTGCTATGGATTTTGAGATTTTTGAAGATTTAAGCAAAAGAGAAATAAATGAAATTTCAAAAGTATTTTTAGAGACAGTAGAGAGATTAAGCGAAAAAGAATGTGTAATCTATAGTGATGCATTTAATGCAAGAGAAACATTTGATGAAGAACTTGCAAAAAAATATGCAATATGGATTGCTGACTATTTTGTAAAAGAACCAGCAAACAATGGTAAATGGTCATCTTGGGTAGGTTTTCAATATACAGATAGGGGAAAAATAAAAGGGATAAATGGAAGTGTTGATAGGGATTATTTTACAAATGGAATATTATTAAATAATACATCAAAAATTCCTACAGATACAACAGAAAATACAAACCAAGATTTTAAGTATATTACTGTAAGAAAAGGTGATACCTTAAGTCAAATTGCAACAAGATATAAAATATCATATAAATATTTAGCAAAAATTAATGATATTAAAAATCCAAATGTAATTTATGTAGGTGAAAGATTAAAAATACCAACATTTGATAATAATGAAATACATGATACTAGTCATAGATTGTATATTGTAAGAAGAGGAAATACTTTAAGTCAAATTGCAAAAGAATATGATGTGAGCATAAAAAATATTGCAGAATTAAACAACATAAAAAATTCAAATTTAATATATATTGGGGAGATTTTAAGAATACCTATAATAAATTAATATAATTTGATTAATTTATAAATATATGTTATACTTTATGTATAATACTATTTAAGGAGGAATTTTTATGCAGAATATTAACCTACGGAAGTTTAAAAACAAGGATTTAAAAGCCATAGGGGAATGTATGAAGCATAAAATAATACCAGTTGTTTGTGGAATTTCTCTAAATAATAAAGAGATATTACAGGACTATATTGAAAGAGATATGGAAAATGAATTAGCTTTAGTAGTTATTGATGGCAAAACTGATGTTATGTTAGGTGCACTAGATTCAATTTTGATAGATGATGTGCTTTTAACATCTTATTATGTTTTACCAGAATATCAAAACAAGGGAATTTGCACAGAATCATTAAGATTGTTTATAGAGTATATAAGAAGAAATAATCCTAATGTTAGGCAAATTGTGCTTAAAATAAATTTATTAAATTTTGCTTCTCAAAAGGTTGCAAAGAAAAATGAATTTAAAATTGTAAGTAAAAATGAATTTGCTCAATACTGGGTGTATAACCTCTAATTTAGTTGAATGAAGCGGGATTATATTAATCTCGCTTTATATTAAAATAAGTTATAAAAAAGGAATAAATTAAAAAAAAAAGGAATATAATAGAAGTGTTAGTTATATAAAACGATGTAAAAGTAGAAAAATTGGTAAAAAATATTGACAAATACAAGAAGGAAGAGTATACTAATACAGTATCAAAAAATTAAATATCGCGGGGTGGAGCAGTTGGCAGCTCGTCGGGCTCATAACCCGAAGGTCGATAGTTCGAGTCTATCCCCCGCAACCAAATCGTTTAAAAACAAACTTTTACTACTTTGTAGGTGGGTTTGCAATAATGTTTAATTTAGATAAAAGTTAGAGTTAATCTAGCTTTTATTTTTTTGTGTAAAATATTAATGATAGTACTTATAAGTACAGTGCGAGGAGTGAATATTATGAAAGTAGTTGAGTTAAAAGAAGATATTAGAGATACAAGTATTATAAGAGATATATTTGATGTAACTAAAATTAGTCAGCAACTTTCATTTTATACGGAGTTTATAACTGATATAAATTATACAGATTTCAAATATGTGCAAATACTCCTTGATAAATCAAAAACCATGTTATACACTGTCAATTATTTATTAGAGCAATACTTCCAAAATGAATACAAAAAGGCTTGAAGAAATTTAAAACTTATAAAATATAAAAATACTTGACAAAATTTGAAACTTATATACAAAAATATTAAAAGGGACTTGCAATATTAAATTTGAAGCGGTAGAATCCCAGCTACAATAGGATTTTAACCGTTACAAAGCAAGTCTTTTTGTGTTGCCTAAAAACAAGTAAGGAGGTGTAAAAATGAAAAAAATAACATTAAATGAAATAATAAGTTATAGTAAAGGCAAAGAGAATGCACCTGTGACTGTAATAGATGATGTTACTGCAAAAGATTTAGAATATATAAAAACAGTAGCAGAGAGAGTAAGGCTATATATATTAGAAATACTAGATAAAAATATGATAGCAATAATTAATAGAACAGATATAGCAGTTAAGATAGCAAGTGATATACACAAAAGATGTCAAATTATGTATTATGATTTTATAAAAAGACCTTCGGCTAATTTAGTTGCTTATAAATTAACTGGTTACACACCAAGTTGGATTGTTCTCAAGGACAATGGATATTTAGTAAAGGCTTATAATGAATACGGAAAAGAAATAGAACAATGGCTAAATACATACAATGAAGATACAACGGAAAGAAAACTAAATGATATTACTAAATATGATATTTCATTAAACATAAGAGGATGTGGCAATAGTAGAAGATGCAATGCAACAATATTAGAACTTTCAAGATATTATTTTATTAACAATGGCATATTTAATGAGAAAAGACAATGCTATTATCCTAGTGATATTACAAGTAACAGAGGAAAAGAGGATTATAATAAGTTAGAGAAATTATTTAAAAGATGGGGGTTTAATAGCTTATAACACAGCAAGCAGAATGATTATATTAGATTCGCATTAGCTTCGTGACAAACAAAAGTAGAATAAATAAGGCAACAAATTATATATTTAATAAATTAAAACTGCTTAAAATTGAATGTGGAAAGGAATAAATAAAATGGAAGAGCAAGATTTAGAAAAATTAAAAGAAAATAGTGTGTATGAGTATATCGAGCAATTTGATGAGGAGTTTGGCAGTATGCTAAAAGATAATATTAAAAATACACCATTGCTAGTAAACATTTTCAGAGAGTATATAGAACAAAATTACAAAATGAGTAAGTATTATCAAATGATGCTACATAAAATCGTTGAGATAGAAGATGATTTTTGTAAATCATTTACGAGCAAACAGAAACAATTATTCAAAAAATGGGAAACATACAGAAATGGTATGGAAGATGATGCAGTGTTAGAAGCTTTTATATATGGTTATTGTTTGAACAAAGAGTTAGATTTAGAAAAGAATAAATACAAACAATCATAATACCAGTTAAATGTCAGTAGGTATATTACTGACATTTTCTTATTTCCAATTTGTTGAAAAAATTAAGATTTTATGATATAAAATAAAGTAATAATATCATTTATAATAGTAGGAGATGAATAGAATGAGTAATCAAGTCGTTTTAGTTACAGGAAGTTCAAAAGGAATAGGAAAAGCAACTATTATTGAGTTTGCTAAAAAAGGTTATAATGTAGTTATCAATTACAATAATAGTGAACAAGAAGCAAGAAAGTTAAAAGAATATATTGATAGTAATTTTAATATTAAATCATTATTGATGAAAGCAGATGTAACAAAAGAAGATGAAGTTAAAAATATGGTGGAAACTATAATAGATGAGTTTAATCATATTGATGTTTTAGTCAATAATGCTGGAATAGCAATAGACAAAGAATTTAAAAATAGAACTGTTGAAGACTGGGATATTACTTTAAAAACAAATTTAATTGCACCTTTTATTGTTAGTAAATATGTTGGAGAAAAAATGTTAAAACAGAAGAGTGGAAATATAATAAATGTTTCAAGTACAAATGGAATAAATGCATTTTTCCCTACAAGTATTGATTATGATGCTTCAAAGGCAGGACTAATCAATTTAACACATAATTTAGCAATTCAGTTTGCACCATATATAAATGTAAATTGTGTAGCACCAGGTTGGGTAAATACAGAAATGAATAAAGAGTTACCAAAAGAATTGATAGAAGAAGAAACAGAAAAGATTTATAAGAAAAGATTTGCAGAGCCTAGTGAGATAGGAAAAGTAATCTGTTTTCTAGCAAGTGAAGATGCAAGTTTTATAAATGATGAAGTAATTAAAATTGATGGTGGTTATTGTAATATATAGGGGTTTGAATATGAAAGTTTTGATTTTAAGTTTTAGTAATAATTTAGTAAATGAGGATAGTTTTATACCAAATAAAATTGGACTTACTTTTTCTTGCGTTAAGGAATGTGAGAAACAATTAAAGAAATCAAAAAATGAAGTTGAACATATATGTATAAATAAAAAGAACATTAAAAAATGTAATGCTTGCGGTAAAAGAGGTTGGGGTATCTGTGGAGATAAACATATTTGCATACAAAAAGATGACTTTAATGAAATATATAAATATATGGGAAATTTTGATTTCTATGTATTTATTACACCAGTTTATTTTCACGAGATGAGCGAATCAGCTAAAACTTTCTTTGATAGATTAAAAAGATGTGATTCTTTTAATGATGATTCAAAAATAAAAGGCAAGAAAATAGTTTGTATAGCTTGTGCAGGTGGAAGTGGTAGTGGAACAGAAGAAACGCTAAAAGCTTTTGATACATTAAATTATTTTTTAGGAACTAAAATGATTGGTAGAATACCAGTAACCAAAAATAATTTTGAAAGTCAAAAAGAAATCATGCATAATGCAATGAAATTTGAAGAATAGGAGTTAATCATATGAATAATTATTTATTAGTACATGGTAGCTTTGGAAGTCCATTTGTAAATTGGTTTCCATATTTAAGGAATGAAATAGAAAACAAAGGATTAGTAGTTTATACGCCAGATTTTCCTACTGGTGTAGGATATCAAAACTATAATAATTGGGAGAAAGTATTAGAGAGTTATGTAAGTGCAGGTGTAATAAATGAAGATACTGTAATTTATGCTCATTCCATAGCACCAATATTTGTATGTCATTTCCTAGTCAGCCATAAAATTAAAGTTAAAAGATTAGTATTTGTATGTGGATTTAATAATTATCTAGGGATAAATGACGAATACGATAATGTAAATGAGTCTATGTATTTTGATAATTTAGAGGATATAAAGCAATATGCAGAAGAAATAATTTGTTTCTATTCTAAAAATGACCCTTATGTGAAGTATGAAGTTGAAAAAAAATTTGCAGATACTATTGCAACAAAACAGATAGTAATAGATGATGGTGGACACTTGAATTCAGAGAGTGGATATACAGAATTTAAAGAACTATTAAAATTTATTTAATACAAGAAAGCTGGTGCATTATGGGAAAGTTAGTTTGTATAGGTGGAGGAGAAATACCAAGAATAAAAAATGGAATAAGGTTACCATATGAAACAAAAGAAATAGATGAAGAAATCGTCAGGATATCAGAAAAAGAAAATCCAAACCTTCTTTTTATAGGAACGGCTTCAAGCAATAGTTATGATTATTTTCTAACAATAAAAGAAGTATTTGAAAAATTAGGATGTAATGTTTCCAATTTAGATTTATTAAAAGATGATTTAGATATGAAACAAATAAGAGAGATAATATTAAATACTGATATTATCTATATCGGCGGAGGAAATACAAAGTTTATGTTGGAAAAGTGGAGAGAGTTAGGCATAGATAAGATATTGTTAGAAGCTTATCAAAAGGGAATTGTTTGTTCTGGTTTAAGTGCAGGTAGTTATTGTTGGTTTAAATATAATTATGATTTGCTAGAAGGGATTGGAATTATAAATGCAGTAAATTGTGTTCACTACGAGCAAAAAGATTTTGAAGCTAGGAATAAATTTTATAATGTTGTGAAGGAAAAAGGAATGGAAGGAATTGCATTAGAAAACTGTGTAGCATTAGAAATTATAGATGGTAAAATAAAGATTATAAAAAGTAACAATAGTAGAAATGCTTATAAAATAATGTATAAAGATAATCAATTTATAACAGAAACAATGGAATAAAGATGGAGGAAATAAAACTATGAAATATGCATTTAGAGATTGTCTAATGAGTGATTTTGATTTTCTATTTGAATTAAAAAAGCAAAATTTCCAATGCTATGTTGATAAAATATGGGGTTGGAAAGATGAAGAACAAAAAGAAAGGCTAAAACAAGATTTAACAGAACATTTAAACCATAAACATATTATCATATGCAATAATATACCTATTGGAGTTTATGCATTACATATAACTGAAAATGGAGATTGCTTTATAAATGAAATAAGTTTATTAAAAGATTATCAGAAAAAGGGTATTGGAACAAGAATATTACAGGAACAATTAAATGAAAATCATAATAAGAAAATTAGAACGATATTACAAGTCTTTAAGGATAATCCAGCTAGAAAGTTATATGAAAAACTAGGATTTACAATATATAATGAAACTGAAACACACTATCAAATGGAAAACAAATTATTTTAGCATTAAAGTGACTACTAACAAAGTACCAAGGTAGTTTAAAATTTGATATCTGAGGATTATAATCAAATTAAAGAAAGTATAAAATATTAAATTAATAGATATTACCAAACAGTGAGTATTAGAAAGAGTGAAAAAATGGAAGAATATTTATATCATTATACAAGTATAGAAACTTTATTATTAATTTTAAAAAATAAAACATTAGCCTTTAATAGTTTACAAAATGTTGATGACCTTGAGGAATGCGATTCAAAAGATATTCAACAAATAGGAAAGATATGTTATGTTAGTTGTTGGACAGATGATGCATCTGAATCAATTCCAATGTGGAATATGTATACACCTAATATGCAAGGAGTAAGGATAAAGTTAAAGAAATTCCCATTTGAAAAATATAAATTTAAGTGTGGTGAATATCATTTTAAAGAAGATACTGAAACATACATTGATTACGAAAAGTTATATAAAGAAGATAAGACTACAATAGCAGGAGAACCACAATTAATTAAAGTTACATATACTAATGATGAGGAATTAATATATCCTAAAATTAAAACTATAAAAGAAGAAATACAAAAATTAAATGATGGAAAAATACAAAGAACTGCGTCAACTAACTATTCTTTAAAAAATCTCGGAAGATATAAAAGGAAAAATTGGGAATTTCAAAATGAAGTTAGATATATAATAAATATGTCACTTTGGTCAATGAAAGAATTAGAAAATTGTAAAAGTTATGATGACCAATTAAAGTTAATAGAAAGAATAGAAGATAACAAATATAAAGCACCATATAATTTATTCTTTTTAAACCTAACAAATGAAGCATTAAATCATTTAGAAATATTGCTTGGACCCAAAATAACTGAAGTTCAGGAAGAAATCATTAAATTAATTGTTGAAAAATATTGTCCATCTGCAAAAGTTTCAAAAAGTAGTCTAAAAATAAAATAGATATTATATAATAGTAACAAAAGTAACTATGCTTAGGTTTTATATTAAAAATAATATACAAAAACAGTAAGTAATATAAATGTACTTGCTGTTTTTATTATGATTAAAATCTAATGTTCATAAAGGTACACCTTTACAAACACAAAGAATTCTACTACAACAATGTTCGTAAATTTTCTAAAAATAATTTACGAATATTCGTAAATTACGATTGACTTTTACAAACAACTGCGGTAGAATGAGACAAAGTTTAAGAGGTAGGTGTTAAAAATGAATAGTAATCAAAAAGTATATGGCTATATCAGGGTCAGCTCTACTGACCAAAACGAAGGCAGACAGCTAGAAGAAATGAGAAAACTAGGAATACCAGAAGAAAGGATATTTATAGATAAACAAAGTGGGAAAGATTTTAACAGGGCAGAATATCAAACATTAAAAAGAATGTTAAAGGACAGCCCTAATAGTTTACTAATAGTAATGTCTATTGATAGATTAGGCAGAAACTATAAAGAAATAGTAAAGGAATGGAATGAGCTTATAACAGAATGTAAAACAGATATTAAAGTGTTAGATATGCCTCTTCTTGATACTACCAAATATAAAGATTTACTAGGCACTTTTATAAGTGATTTAATATTACAAGTATTATCTTTTGTAGCAGAACAAGAAAGAACTAATATTAAGAGAAGACAAGAACAAGGAATAGCTTTAGCAAAAGCTGAAGGTAGAAATTTAGGAAGACCTAAAGCTAAAGTTACAGAAGAATATATGAAAGAGTATCAAAGATGGAAGAATGGAGAGATAACAGCTTCACAAGCAATGTTAAATAGTAATACTACAAGAACTACTTTTTATAAATTAGCAAAACAGTTAGAATCAGTTAATAATTAACTAAATCTTAATACATGAACAAGAGTATAGTTTTTATACTCTTTTCTTTTGCTTCAAAAAATTTTCAAAAATTTTTTATTCTTACTCTCCCAACTGTTTTAATAAAAATCTAATATGATTTTTAAGGTTTTTCTACAAAAGTTTAAGTTTCAAAGATGTTATATATATATGTAGAGGTAAATAAATCCAATTAAAATACAAAAGGCAAAATAGTAAAACACTAAAGATGTTATATATATATGAGGAGATAAATCTGATTAAAATACAAAAGATAAAATAATAAAACACTAAAGATGTTATATATATCTGGAGGTGTATATCAAAAAGAATAATTAAAAAGTAATAAGAAAGGAGAGTTTGCCTATGAATAATTGAAAAGCATATACTAATATGCAAGTTAAACTTACAAAAGATAAAAATTAAATAAATACGAAAGATGTTATATATATTAGATGATTAAAACTGTAAATCAGTTTCAATGTAACATTGCAATTATACTAACTCTTAAAATTGTATTTATAAATACACTATTATTAGATTATTAATAGATAGTTATTAAAGTAAAGCAAACACAGTGATAGCAAGGAATACAGAGACTTAGAAAAGTAAAAAATGTGTGATGGAAAAACACATTTGATATTAATAAATATCTATAAGAGAGGTAGGAGAAAATTATGGCACAGATTAATATACCATATGAAATAATAGATAAAAATACAGACAGAGGTGAGGTTGATACATTATCAATGCTTGTAGATGTTAAAAAATGGATACCAAACGAAAGAGCTAGAGAATATGTGCTAAAGCAAATCAAGAAGAAATCAGTGCTAGAAAAGAAGTATATTGAGAAAATTGTAGATGGAGACATACAAAAAATAGAAGATACTTATTATAACAGCAGAATTAAATATGCTGACAAAAAACATACTAAATATGCTTTTTCATTTAGATGTTTAACATCTTATTTAACAATTACATTAGCACACAGTACAGTATTAGGACAAAATGAAGAAAGTATCTTATCAAATATAAAGAAAGAGATGTTTAAGCATTTTAAAATCAATGAAAAATACTTGAACAATCTAAACAACAGTAAAAGATTAGGAAGAATTGATTACAAACGAGATTACAGATATAAAGATGAAGAAGTTTATGAAATGATAATGCACATTATAAAAATAGCACCTGAAGCTATAGTGAGAAATAATTATTATAAAAATTATAAAGCAAATAATGAAAGAGCATACATTGTTGTTTATAAATCTAAATCAAATAGGACAGCAGAGTTTATTATCTATGATAAGCAGAAAGAGAGAATGCAAAAATATGTAAATAAACAAATTAGTAATTGTTCAGGAGACGAGTACATTGACGAGCATTTTCAAACTATAAGATTTGAAGTAAGAATTTTAAATCAAAAATTAAATGCACTTAAGAAACAAGGAATATCAAAGGAGATTGCTAGTTATAAAAACAAAGAAATGGCTGAAAGATTATTTAACTTTTATGCAGAGCAAGTGTTTTTTACTGAACCATTTTACAGACTTGATATTGCTAAAAAGATTATAAGAAATAGTAGCACTGTAAATAATAATATGAAAATCAAATTATGCAAGTTATTAGCAATGATTAATATACAAGGTTATACCTATGCTAGAAACAAATATAGCCAAACAGTTAAAAATAAAAAAGGTAAGAAAACAAAGAACTATAATAAGTTCAATAACTATATTAAAAAAATAAGAAATCTAGGAATAAATCCACTAACATTTAAAAGCGACTTGGTAGATTACGAAATACTAGATAATTTTACATTAGCAGAAAACTGCTTAAAAGAAGAGGCATTAATGCCTTTTAACTTAGAAAATTTTAAAAAGAAAGGAAATGATTATTATGAAAAACTATAAAATGTTTATAGGTGTATTATTTAGAAATGTAGAAGGAGATTATTTAGTATGCGATATAAAATTAAGAAATGCATACACAAAAATAGAACATATATACAATAGCAAAATTGTAAATAAATATCCTGTGCAAAAAATAGAAGGAGTAAAAATAAAGCTAGATACAAATAATCAAAAAATTGTTGATAAAGCAAAAGAACTAAAAAAAAGAAGGATTATTTGGTTAGAGCTAGAAACCGACTTGCCTCTTGGGAATAGATTTGAAAAAATGATGATAGTAAATTTTCTTACAAATGAAGAGTATATGGACTTATACATACCATATTTAGAAGAAAGTGAAAGAGAAAGAAGAGCAAATGAGGAAACATTTAGAAAAAATCATGGAGCTGAAGTTCCTAATCCGTTTTCTAAGAAAAGAAAACATAAGATAAAACAAGAGACAGAGGATATTATTGTAAATCCGAATGACTATTGTGCAGTAAATCATTTAATATAACTTAAATTGTATTATAAATGTAAGAGTAGGATTTGACAAAAAATAGAAGTTGCGGTAATTCATGAAGCAATGTTAAAAATATAATGTAGATTGCTTTATTTATAAATAATCAAATAAAGCAATCTGCTTAATGAAAGAGGTAGTAAATTATGATTAAACAAGAAATTGGAGAAAAGCAAGTTGAAAGTATTGCTTTTAACATATACAAAGACATTAACACATATATTGAGGAAAATATATTTAACTATGTAGATTGGCTATCAAAGACAATTATATCTACACTAGATGGAATAATAATACCTGAATATTTTAGTAACTATAACATTTGTAACACTCTTACTTTGAATATACCAACAACGAATATTCAGAATAATAGAGACAAATATGATATATGTATTACTTACTAGGAGGTAGAAATGGAAAAGGAGATTGTGAATGTAGTATTGTATGCTAGATTTAGTTCCTCAAAACAGAATGAAACAAGTATAGAGGCACAATTAAAAGAATGTAAAGCATATTGTAAAAGAAATAATTACACAATAGTTGGAACATATATTGATAAAGCTGTTTCAGCAAGGTCTGATAAAAGACCACAATTTCAAAAAATGATTGCAGATAGTATTAATAACAAAAAATTTGATGGTATTGTAGTTTATCAATTAGATAGATTTGCAAGAAATAGATATGATAGTGCGATTTACAAAGCAAAATTGAAAAAAAATGGAGTCAAAGTGTTATCAGCAAAAGAAAATATTACAGATGATGCAAGTGGAATTCTAATAGAAAGTCTTTTAGAAGGGATGGCTGAATATTATAGTGCTGAACTAAGTCAAAAGGTTAAAAGAAATTTAAAGCTAAATAGTGAACATGGCTACTTTAATGGAGGATATCATCCGTTGGGATATAAAGTAGTAGATGTAGATTTAGATACATATAAGAAAAGAAAATTAGAAATTGACCCTATTACAGCCCCTATTGTTAAAGAAATATTTGAGATGAGAGCTAATGATACAAATATAGAGGATATAGTAGATTATCTAAATAGTAAAGGATATAAAACGGTGCGAGGTAAAGAATTTAAAAAAACATCATTAGACAGAATATTGAGAAATAAAAAATATATAGGAACTAATTTTTATAATGACAAGGATTTTCCTAATACTATACCTGCAATAATAGATATACAGTTATTTAACAAGGTACAAGAAATTGTAGCTAAATATAAATATGCACCATCAGTATCTAAGGCAAAAGAAGAATATATTTTGACTACGAAATTATTTTGTGGAAAATGTAAGGAAATGATGACCGGTACTTGCGGAACATCTCAGACAGGAAAAATTTATTATTACTACATCTGCAACGGTGTTAAGAAGAAAATATGTAAAAGAAAGACTATTCAAAAACACTATATAGAGGATATAGTAGTAAATAAATGCCGAGAATTACTAACTAATAAAACAATTAATACAATAGCAAATAAAGTATATGACATTTGCCAAAATGAAAACTCACAAAATGCATTAATTAAAGCATTAGAAAGTCAAATTAAAAAATTGCACAAGAATATAGAAAATTTAATTATAGCATTAGAAAACGGTCAGAATGTAGATTTAATAAATGAAAGATTAACACAAAAGAGAATGGAGTTAAATAAGGTAGAAACTCAGCTAGAAGAAGAAAAGTTAAAGCTAGTTAATTTAACCAAAGAGCAAATTATATTTTTCTTAACAGAACTAAAGAATAAAAATGCAAATAGCTTAAAATACAAAAAGATGTTGGTAAACATTTTCGTTAATAGAATATATCTGTATGATGATAAACTAGAAATCATATTTAATATTGGTGAAAGTACAGTTACTCTTAATGCAGACCTATTAAAAGAAATTGATACCAACTTAAAAAAAGACCCTAGTTTGTTTTTAAACAAGCTGGGGCAACCAAAGAATTTGATTAGAGCCACAATTAATTGATGGCTTTAATTTTTTGTGCCAAAACAAGTTACATAAAAATTATCGGGCACGTTATGGGCACAAAATTTATATGAAGAAGGTTTTGGTAAACCTTCGAGTTTTCATGAGTTGGTAAACCTGATTAAAATTCTAAAATAAACAAATAGTTTCTACTTATTAAAGTAATTTTATTTGTGTATTTATTTTAAGCAGAAACTATGCTGTCTTGATTTCTTCTTTTTTGTAATATTTTTTCATAGAATTTTATCCTTTCATTTTTATTTATAAATCAATGTGAAAGCCTTTTAATTGGCTTTAAAATATTTTTTTGTATCTTCTCTATAAAGAAGATTATCAAGCTTATCTGATGCTTCTCTGTCCATTTTTGCAAAAGAGTGAGCATAGATATTTAAAGTTGTAGATGTTTGGGCATGTCCTAATCTGTTACTAACAGTTCGAACATCCAAACCTTGTGAAATTAACAAAGTTGCATGTGTATGGCGTAAACCATGAAAAGTAATATGTGGCAAATTTTTTTCTTCTAGGAATTGCCTAAACCATTTAGTAATTGTATCTGGGTGCATAGGAGAACCATTCCATTGAACAAATAAACGATTTGTCTCTACCCATTTATCTCCTAAACGAAGTCTACATTCTAATTGTTTTCTTTTGTATTCTTTTAGCAATTTAATAATTGATTCAGGAATGCTAATTATCCTGTTTGATGTTTCTGTCTTTGGATCTTTTGTGTAAATACCAATAGAAGAAACATATTGGCTTGCTTGCCTAACTGTAACTGAAGAATTTTTAAAATTAATATCTTGCCATTCTAATCCTAACACTTCACCACGTCTTAAACCTGTAAAAATGGTTAAAAGAATAATAACTCTAAATTTTAATTCTTCGCCTTCCAATGCTTTAATTAATGCAATAGTTTGAGCATCATCATAAAAATTGATATTAGGTTTTTTGGATTTAGGTGGTCTAACTCTTGATGCAGCATTATAAGGGACCATTTGCCAATAAACTGCTTGTTGTAACATTGAATGTAATAATCTATGGTGTTCTAATACAGTTTTTGCAGATAGTTTGTAAGTAGTGTTTTTCCTAATATAAGTTGATTCACTTAATTTTTGGTATAAATACATTAATTGCATTGGCTGAATCTTGTCAAGATACATATTGCCTAAGTAGGGTAGAATTCTAGATTTTAGCATACTTTTATATCTTTCATATGTTTTGGGAGACAAGTTTGGAATAGCATAATTTTCAATCCAAAAATCAGAATAATCTCTAAAACGCATTTTCTTTGCAGATAGAGCTTGTCCTGTTTCTATTTCTGATATAAAGAGTGCTAATTCTTTTTGAGCTTCTGTTTTATTTTTTGCTTGAATTGTTCTTTTATAAATAATTCTTTTACCATCGCCAGTGTATCCGCCAGAAACTCTCAATCTGTACGAATTCTCTCCACGTTTTTCGATATTTCCTACCACACGTGCATCACCTCCTTTCCATATGATAGGAAACAAAATGTTACATTAAAATAATATTTAACTTCTGCTTTTTTCTAATAAATTAAATAATTTATCACTTACATTATATAAAGATAAAAATTTTTCACTGTCATCCATAATAGTATTTAAAGGATCTGTAGAGTCATCTTCCCAACGCATTCCTTGATGAGTAGTAATTGTATCTTGTATGAATAATTGTAAATTAATCAATTTATTAACAGAAATTTGAACAGTGCTTTTATCTACCCTAGAATATAATTTATCTAATCGTAAGTTTCGATTATCAATTTCAGAAATTAATTTATATATTATATAAAAGTTATCTAAATCATAATTATTCATTGAATGTAATGCATCAATAATTGTAATATTTTCTGGAGTCATTTCTATTTGCTTTTGCAAAATTTCACCTACAATAATTGCTAATAGTTCAGTACAATTCAATGAATTTGCAGTTAAAGACTTTCGAATAGTTGTATATACAAATTCTATGTTTTGGTTTTTAGATAAATAATTATCTAGTTTTTGTTTGGACTTATAATCTATAATATTCTTATTATTGATTTTGCTATTTAATCCTTTTAAAAATCTTTTAAAAGTTATTTTTTCGGAAACATTATATATTTTTACTATACTGCCAATTACTTTTGAAGATTTTGATAATATTTCAGTCCAATCTTCAAGAGAAGTATCTAAAATTTCAAATTCATCTATATTAGTATTTACATCTTCAAGCAGACCTACTAAATTGGTTAAATTTTCTTTTAATGGAATTAAAGGGTTTTCATCCATTTACTTAATACCTCCCTTGCAGTTATTACAAATGTGATTTATTTGAGGATTATCTTTTGCTCTTGATAAAAAGTATTTGTTACATTTTTCACATCTATAAGGATAATAACCATTTATATAATCTTCTAATAATTCATAATACATATAAGAAAGGAGAGAAGAAAATGTTGTTTTTCTTTTACAATTATTATCGTAATAAAGATTAATATCTCTTAACTTTTCATTTACTCTTGAAATAAATACATTGTTATGAAGTAAAAACATTGTTATTAAGTTTTTCATTTCAGTAGCAAAATATTCTATATCGTAAATTGTTTCTCTATAACCCATAAGAGAATTTTTCTTCATATAACTTAATTCTTCTTTAGATGAACTAAATAATTCTGGGTTAGCCATAAGTAAATTTACGGATAAATCTACTTTTGAAATATTAAATTCATCATTATTTTTATATATACCCGGATTATTTTTATTAAATATAGAATAATTCATGTATTTATCATTGTACGCAGTGTTTCCTAAAAAACCAAATTCAGAAAGAAAATCATAGCACTTGTCTAAATGTGATTTTGAATTAGGTGCACAATTCAAAAATTCCAAATAAATTCTTGAATATTTTTTCCTTAAATCAGATAAATTGTAAAACTCAATTTCTGTATTGTTGGACAATGCATATATACCATATTTATTTTCTTTGTAAGGTATAGGGTTAGCAATTTTAACCCAATAAAAAGTATCTTCACAATTCTTTTTATTTATTTCATAATCATCAGTTCTTCCAGTTAAATAATCTACTGAAACATTAAAATAATCTGCTAATTTTACTAGCATATTAAATCCTGGATATACATTTTTATTTTCATAATTTGATAAAGTAGCACGCCTTTCATTTAGATCAAAAGCAAGTTTTAGTTGTGTGATATTGTGAGACTTTCGCAATTCTTTCAAACGATTTCCAAAATTAAACTTTTCCATTTTTAACAAACTCCCCCTATTTGTTTTAAATAATTATATATATAAAATTACGAAATGTAAACATTAAATACATAAAAAAATTAAAAAATCTCAAAAAAGGTATTTACAAAAATATAAAAATGTAATATTATGTACGCATAATGAGAACTAAAAGGAGGTGATTGTATGGATAATGAGAATATAGAGCAAATATCTAGTAAAAGAGTATTAGATTCAGCAGAGGCTGCTGAGTATTTAGGAATTTCTTATTGGCTAATTCGTAAATTAGTTAGAGAAAAGAAAATACCATATTACAAAATTGAATCTAAAACATTTTTTACAAAAGAAATTTTAGACAAGTATATTGAAAACAGTCTAGAAGAACCAAAAATTAAACAAAAGAAAATTTATAGCTTTGAAGATTTTTAAACAATGGAGAATTTGCCACACATAATAAAATATTAAATTCTATAATGTCAAGGTTATTTGGTGAGTACGATAGAAAAAATGCAGGAGAAATGATTATAGAATGAATTAATTTTGAAAATAATGTAGCTATTTATAGTGATGGATATAAAAAGAAAGGATAATAAAAAAATAGCGGAAAGGAGAGAAGATGAGAGAAAGAGAAATTACAGTTTATGATAAGAAAAATTTTAAGAAAAAGCTTATTGAATTTGTAAATGTAGCAAGAGAATATATGAAAAATGATTTGAGTAATGATAACATTTATAAAGTTTTATATACAACTGAACTTTTTAGAAATTCAATATATAAATGTGTAAAATTTAAAATGCCAACTATTCCAGAAGACACAAAAGAAGAAATAAGTAAATACGAAACTGAATATTCAGATGGAATATTAAAAATAAAAATATATGAATTATTACCACCAGTCAGAACACCTTATAATAATAGAAGATTAGAAAAAACTTGCCAAACAATTGCAGAAAAATACAAAGGTTTATTCGAAAATAAGGAAGTAATTATAAGAGTTCAAGTAAGTATGCCTAGAGATAATTGGGACATAGACAATAGAGATCTAAGATATATATTTAATGGATTTGTTTATGGTAAATTAATTACAGATGACAATATAAAATTTGTTAGTTATATGTTAGAAGGAATTAATGACGGAGAAAATTATATTAAAATTTTTATTTCTGAAAAAAGTAATATAAAAAATGTGAGTATTCTAAATCCAGAAAATTATTTTTAAAAAAGTATGACTATTTATATACATTAAAAATATACAAACAGTCACACTTTTATCAAAATCGAATAATCACACATTTTTGTAGGTACAAAATATTGAAATTTCAAATAAAAATGAAATTTTTATGGGACAAAATTTGTACATAGGTAGGAACATATATTACAGAAATAGATGTAATTTCATGTAAGGGCGAATGGAGGCATAAGATGGTAATCTTGTGCCTCCATTCGCATAGAGAAGAGTCGGTAGATAGAGAATAATTTATAAAGGGAAGGAAGTGATTTAAGTGGAAAAAGAAAAAAAGGTATGTTTAAGAAATAGAGATTTAGAATTAATGTTATTCTTATCAGAATATGGAGTTATCACTAATGAAAATGTAAAATTAATATATAAGTCGGAATATTATTATAAAAATAGATTAGCAAGTTTAGCTAAAGGAGATATGATTGAACGATTATATGGGAAAGTAATATTAGGAACAAAAGGAAAAAGATTTTTAAATGAAGTAGGTTTTGGCTATAGAAATGTTAATAGAGATGAAAATTATAAAAAGAGAATGGAACGAATAAGTGATGTTGCATGTAAATTTAAAGATTGTGGCTGGTTTTTTGAACCTAGTTGGAGATGCGACATTAACACATACACAAAGAGAGGTAATAGATTTATAGGAATATTATCAAGAAGAGAAAAAGAATATGATGAAGATACAGAAAGGTTCAACGAAACAGCCTATTTAGTTTATTTTTTACATAAGAATATTACGCCAAGAGAATTAAAATATATAGATAAAGAGATTGATAGAAATAAGGGAGATTTTAAGGGCCTAATGGTGTTTACTGAAAACGAAGGATATTTATATAAGCCTAAATTTGAGAGAATTCAATATGAAGAATCCTATATAATACCTTATAATAGCAAAACGTGGAAAGTATTTAAAATTATTCAAGATGAAACATTTATGAATGAAAGAGTATATGATGTTTTTGGAGATAATCTTGTATCATTAAGAGCAAAAAGTTTTTATGATGACTATTATATCAAAGAAGGTAATACATACATTTATATTTACTATATGCCATTTGCAAATTTTAACCTTATGCAATATATAAATTTTCAGGCAACAAGTAATTTGTTTGAAGGTAGCAAAGTTAAAGTAGTTTGTTTAGAAGATTGTGTTAAGTATGTGAGAAAGTATTTAGATGAGAAGGTGGAAGTTATTTGTGTGGAGTAGGATAAATATGTTTAAGAATAGAGATTATTTAAATTAGAAATTTTAATATAAAAACTTATTTAAATTGTATAAAATATTTTATTATTTATGCTATAATATAAAAAAAGAATTTATGGAGGAATAGATGAGAGATATAAACATTGAAAATTTAGATTTGAATAATGCATATTTCCATTTTACTGCAAGAGAAAATCTACCATCAATAGAAAGCCAAGGATTAAAGGCTCAAGTAGGAGATGCATCGAAGATGGTTCAGGACAAACCAAGAGTATGTTTGTCTAAAGGTGGAAAAGGAATATTAGGAATAAAAAATTCATTTATTCATGAATTCAAAAAGTTGAGGATATGCGATATTCCACAAGGATATAGGAAATATTTTGATATAAAAGATTTTTCAAGCACAGAAGTAGTAGATGAAAGTAAAGTTTATGATGCATTAGAAAAAAGATTTAGAGATGAAATATATCTAGTTGTAAATGCACGTGAGGGTGAAGATTTCTTAAGTGAAGAAATTCATGGTTTAGGTTCTGCATATGATATTAAAGGTAAAGAAAACCATGATATCGATGTAAGTAAGATAGATAGAGTTGAAACATCAAGAGGAGATACTGCATTAGATGTTGTTCAATACATATATAATAGGATTCTTGAGAAAAATCCAGGAAAAGAGAATTTAGTAAAAAGTATGAATTCGGATTTGTCACAAATGTTAGACTATATTAAAGCAAGAGAGACAAAAGGTATTTCTATGAAAACAGTTGTATCTCAGGCAATAAGAGATGGAATCACTACTGAAGACATACAAAATGGAGAAAGAGCAACTGAAATTCAACAAGAAAAAGGAGATCTAGATCGAAATGAATGAAAAATATGCAAAAGCTTATGTTGAAGTATTAGAAATACTAAATCATTTGCCTAAAGAAGAGTATTCGAAAATTCCTAAAGAAAGAATTGAATATTTCAACCAATATAAAGATATGCAATATAATTTTAGAATAAATCCGAATATAGATTTATCAGAACAGAATTTGCTCAAAGAAACAGAAATAGTTATGGTTATACTATTCAGAGATTACTTTGCTTCAGAAAAGCAAAAGGAAGTATTAAAGAACTTATTAAAACAAAACTATGATAAAAAAGAAAAGGAAAAATAAGATAAATATAATCCAAATAATATTTTCAAAGACAAAAATCAAACAGAAAATATTGTTAACAATGTAGAAATATCATTAGTAGAAATAAAAAAAGAGACATGGTACAAAAAAATATTAAATTATTTTAAAAGTCTTTTTGTAAAATAGCAATTGCCTAATATAGTAGTTGCTATTTTTTATAATCTAAAATAATGAATATTTAATATTTTTATAAATATTTATATATTAGTTGAGAAATATGGTGTTTTATGGTATAAATTAATATAGATAATACTTATAATAGGAGAAATTATGGAAGATTTAATGGAAGAGATAAGACAATTTAATAAGGAAAGAGATTGGGATAAATTTCATTCTCCAGAAAATCTAGCAAAATCAATTGCTATTGAATCAGGGGAATTACTAGAGTGTTTTCAATGGAATAGTAATTATAATAAAGACGAAGTGTGTGAAGAGTTAGCAGATGTATTTACATATTGTATTCAAATGTCTATGAAATTAGGAGTAGATCCCAAAGAAATTATATTAAAGAAATTAGATAAAACAAGAAAAAAATATCCAGTAGAGAAAGCAAAGGGAGTAAGTACAAAATATAACAAACTATAGAGAAATATATGGGGGAAATAATAATGGATTCAAATTTTGAAGTTAAAGAATATGATTTTAATGAAGATATTTTAAATAATATTAATACAAAATATATTAACTGGCCAGTAGTTTATTTAATAAATGATAATAATAAAGTCTATATTGGCGAAACATCTAATATAAAAAGTAGAATTAGGCAACATTTAAATAATCCAGATAGGGCATTTTTAAAAATAATAAACATAATATTTGATGCAAAATTTAATAAATCTGCAATATTAGATATAGAGCAAAATTTAATTCGCATGTTCTACGCTGATACTAGATTTGATTCAAATAAAGGTATATTAAATAAGAATAATGGGCAATCTTCTAAACATAATTACTATCAAAGAGAAATGTATTTAAATAAATTAGAAGGCATATGGAAAAAACTTCAAAAGAAAAAATTAGTAAATAATTCGTATAATAGTATAATTAATTCTGATATATATAAGTATTCTCCATTTATTTCATTAACTAATGAACAAGAGGATATCATGTGTAAAATTATTAATAATATATTGGATTCTTTAGAAGGAAAAAGTATAAATAATACTTCAATTATTACTGGATTAGCAGGAACAGGAAAAACAATTTTAGCAATAAATTTAATATATAATATAGTTAATGCAGATTTTAGTAATATCGATACTTTTAAAGAAGGAGAAGAGATAGAGATTTTATCAGAATATGATAAAACTATTCATAGGTTAAGAAAATATATATTATATAATGGAAAAATTAAAATTGGATTTGTTGTTCCAATGACATCATTAAGAAAAACATTACATGTTGTATTAAAAGCAATAGATAGAAAAAATCTAAAAAATGTTGTAATTGCTCCAGGAGATGTTATTAAGGATGATTATGATGTAATTATATGTGATGAAGCCCATAGATTAGCCCAATATAAAAATATCGCAAATATGGGATATTTTAAGAAAAAATGTGAAGAACTTGGAATTGATGAAAACACTTCTACACAACTAGATTGGATAAGTATAAAATCAAAATATAAAGTATTATTTTATGATGGAAATCAAACTATTAAGGGATCAGATATATCGAAAGAAAAAATGGATAAATTAATACAGAAAAATAGTGATAAGTGCTATGCTTTAACAACACAATTAAGATGTAAATCGGGAGAGTTATTTTTAGATAATATAGACAAACTATTTAAATGTTCACTAAAAAATAAAATAGAATCATCTAAAGATTTTGAAATAAAAGTGTTTAATAATCCTAATGAAATGATTGAAAAAATAAAGCAATTAGATAAAAAAATAGGATTATGCAGAATTGTAGCGGGATATGATTGGGAATGGAAATCGAAAGATAAATCAAATGAAGAAATAAGAAAGAAAGACCTATACGATTTTGACTTTGAAGGAAAGAAATATATATGGAATCACACAAATAATGGTTGGATTTTATCAAGTAATGCAGTAAATGAGATTGGATGTGTGCACACAGTACAAGGTTATGACTTGAACTACGTTGGAGTAATCATTGGACCAGACTTAAGTTATAATAGAGAAAAAAATACGATTGAAGTTCATATAGATAAATTAAAAGACAATAATGTCAAAAAAGGAACAGATGAAGAACTTGTACAAAAATATATAATAAATACATATAAGGTACTGTTGGAACGAGGAATTAAAGGGTGTTATATATATGCATGTGATGAAAGTATGCAGGAATATTTAAAGGAACATATCGAGAATGATAATTCTAATAAAGAACAAACAAAAATATAATCCATGTCGAATAAGATTATTTGGTTTTGTCTTTTGGGAGGAATACTATGATAGATGCGATACAAGTAGCAGGAATAAATGAAAATACATATTTTGATATAAACGAAATACCATTGAAATACTTGCAAAATATAAATAAAATCAACATCTTTGTTGGAGAAAATAATAGTGGAAAAAGTAGAATGATGAGATCTCTAGTGAGTTCAAATATGGCATATATATTATCCAATGATTTTGGGAGAAAAGAGCAAATAAAGAATTGTAGAAGTAATATATTATATAATATAAAAAGAGTAATGGAATATAGAGAAGATTTTGTATATGAAGATAAAAAAGAAAAATCAGATTGCCTTTTCTTTTGTGAAATGCAAAAGAAACTAGAGATATTTAAGAAAGATAATCCAACATTAGAATATCCAGTTAATAATTATATAAGAAATATTGATAGCCAAATAAATGATATGCTATCAGAATTATGCAAATGGAATAATTCATTTGACCCAATAACAATAAATAGGAGATCACCAATATATATACCAATTTTAAGAGGAATAGAAAATTTTAATATTTATTTTGATATAAGCAAAAATAGAGAGGTATTAAATTCAATTTCAATGAATAATAAGCAACGAATAGCATTAGAAGAGTATAAAACTAATGCAAATTACATATATCAAAATAAGATACAAAAAGCATATGGAATAAATTCAGAATTAATATTCACAGCTGAAAATTTATATAATGAAATAACAAATAAATTGTTAGGAGAAGAAACAGGAAGAAAATTTATAACAGAATTTCAAAATTTTATTTCAAAAGAATTCTATAATGGTAAAGAGTTTACATTAATTCCACAAAAGCAAAAAGGTTATTTAAATGTAAAAATCGGAAAACAAGAAAAACCATTACATAATTTAGGTGATGGCATAAAACAGTTAATTACAATATTATATAAGATTTTTGAATATAAAGATGATGAAAAAATATTCTTTATCGAAGAACCTGAACTTAATTTACATCCAGGATTTCAAAGAAAATTGATAGAAATATTACAAATGGATATTTTTGACAAACATCAGTATTTTATAACAACACATTCAAATCATTTCATAGACAGTTGTTTTGATTATGATAATATTTCAATTTACAAATTTACAAATATTGAAGAATCAAATAGTAAATTTAGAATAGAAAATTCTTCTCCAAATGATATTTCTTTATTACAAGAATTAGGTGTGAATAATTCATCAGTTTTTATGGCTAATTGTACGATTTGGGTGGAAGGAATAAGTGATAAAATTTTAATAAAAAAATATATAGAAGAATATTTCAAAAAAAACAATATTACAAAATATAGAGAAGATATAAATTATACTTTTGTGGAATATGGTGGAAATAATATTACTCATTGGGATTTTGAACCAACAGATTCAATAGAAACCATCAATTCATCTGGTATAACTAATAAAAGTTTTATAATATGTGATAATGACAATGATGCAGAAGGAAAAAATAAAAGGAAACAAAATTTAAAACAAATTTTTAAAGAAAATTACTATGAACTTACAGTAAGAGAAATCGAGAACACAATATCTAAACAAGTATTAGGTAGAACATTGTTTAATGGACAGGAAATAAAATATAAGAAAGAATTTGAACAAAAGGATTATACGAATAAAGAAGTCTATATGGGGAGGTTTATAGATGAACATTATGAACTAAAAAGAAAGTATTCATCTAAAAATGGTAGTGGAACAATTTCAAAAAAATTAGAATTTTCCAAAAATATTGTAAAAAATATAGAAAGCTATAATGATTTAACTAAACAAGCACAAAATTTATGTGAAAAAGTAGTTGAATTTATTGAGAAGTCAAATAAATAAGCGAGGAGAAATGTATGATAGAAATAATTGCAATTATAATCTCAGGAATAACATTATTAATTACTATTATAAACCAAATCATAATAATAAAAGATAAAGAACCACAATTATCATTCAGTTTAAAAAGCTATGATGGCATTTTATATTTAATGGTAACTAATAATGGCTTAACAAAAGCAAGAAATATAAGAGTAAAAATAGACAAAATATACAACAATGGAATTAATGGAATACAAGAAGATGCTATATTTGAAATGCCTTTTGAATTAGCAAGCAATGAAAAAGTTCAGGGAATGGTAGGAATATTAGGAGAAAATATTTCTAACCATGTTTTTCCATATATTGATATAGATGTATGTTATGAAAAACCGCATTTTATAAAGAAAGTTAAATATGTAAGACGAGTATTTTATACAGCAGTAACAGAAACTAAAGTTACAGTTGATACAGGAATTAATTTAAAAGAATTAGAAAATTCTATTAAGAATATACATAAATCAACATTACGATTAGCAAATTACTTTGATGGTTATGAAATTGCTTCATTTGATGAATTAAATATTATATCACCAAATCACTTTCAAAAAGATTTACTTAATACAAAAAACAATGAAAAATCTGTAATTAAAAGTAGAAAAGAATGCATAGAAGAAAGAATTGATAAGTAATTAAAAATTACATAAATACAATTCAAAAATATGATAATATACTAATAATTCAAAATTTAATTTATATAAAAAACAAATAAGAGATGTAACTAGTGAAATATGGATGATTATGAAAATAAAAAAAGCATCTATAATAGAAAAAAATGATAAAGAAACAATAAAAACTTTCTTTTTTGGAAACAATATGATATAATATTATTATAGTGAAAAGGAGAGCTTTTATTATGTTAAGAGAAAAAATAAAATTATATAGAGAAAGTAAAAATATGACTCAAAGTGAAGTTGCAGAAATATTAGGAGTAAAAGCAGCAACTATTTCAAAATATGAGGCTGGGACTTTGGAACCTAATATTGAATCATTAAAGAAATTAGCTGAATTATTTGAGGTATCAATTGATGAATTAATTAAAGAAGATAATTTTGATATATCAAAATTAAACTTTTTAGAGATATTAAGAGAACAAAAAAAAATGAAATTAAAAGGTAATTTATATCATAATACTCAAATTACATTTGCATATAATACAAATCATATTGAAGGAAGTAAACTTACAGAAGATCAGACTAGATATATTTATGAGACTAATACGTTATTAGCAGAGAAAGACTCAATAACAGATTTAGATGATGTTTTAGAAACAGCTAACCATTTTAAATTAGTAGATTATATGCTAGATATAGCAGATAAAAAATTAACAGAAAAAATGCTAAAGGAATTTCATAAAATTTTGAAAGAAGGAACATCAGATAGTAGAAAAGATTGGTTTAATGTAGGGGAATATAAGAAATTGCCAAATGAAGTTGGTGGCTTAAAAACTACAGAACCCAAAAATGTTGAGAAAGATATAAAAAAATTATTGGAATGGTATGAGGGATTAAACAAAATAACAATAAATGAAATAATAGAATTTCATGCAAAATTTGAAAGAATACATCCATTCCAAGATGGAAATGGTAGAGTTGGCAGAATAATAGCATTTAAAGAGTGCTTAAAAAATAATATTGTACCATTTATTATTTTAGATAAAGAAAAACTATTTTATTATAGGGGACTAAATCAATATCAAACTAATAAAGAAAAAGAATATTTAATTGATACTTGCTTAAATGCACAAGATCAATATACAGAAATGATTAGATATTATATTGGTAATATATAAATAAAAACAAAAATAATTTGTAAAAAGGAGTAGTAATTAAATTTATAATTATAACTAATAAGTGCTTATAGAATAAAAGAAAAACGGTTGTATCAAAACATTATTGATGGTCCAACTTGAAACATATAAAATTATAGGAGAATTGAATTTATATGGTAATAATAGATTTATTAAAAGATATTGGAGTAAACTCTATTTGTATTTCAAAAAGATTAGGATTATATTTAAAAAATTCTAACAAAGATGAATTATACATAGATGTCAAAGATTTATTAGAAGATAATTATATTAATAATTCAGAGAAAAACATAAATTTCAGGACAGAACTAATTGAATATCTTAATGACCAATATTATAAAAATGAGATAAAAAAAGATATATCAAAATTTAATAGTAGACAGTTAATATCTTTGATAACTAAAAAAATGTTAGTTTTAGAAATAGAAACATCTGCAGATACGATTATTGTAGATGATGAAATATTTGAAATATGTACTGAAGAAAATATTGCTGAAGAATTAAGAAGTCATCCCTTAATAAATCCTATTGATGAATATGATATTGAATATAAGATACTATTTTTATTTAATTTTTTAAGAAAAAATTCAGAAAAAAGAAATGAGATAGATATTGTTTACTACAATGGATATTCTGTAGATAATTTATATAATGGAGATTATTTATTTGAAGATTTAATAAATAAATGCTATAGAAAAAGAGAAGAACATGAATATTTTGGATATCAATATTATAAAGATAGTGATGAGGAATATCAAGAAAAAATATCATCTTTTATAGAATTTGGAAGCAATATTGATAAATATATAGATGGAGCAGATGATTATTTCAAATTGGATTTTATTATAGAAACATTACTTTATGGAGAAAATTATATGTATTCATTACTAAATTATATTCAGTTGATAGAAATGTTGATAGTTAATCCTCAACATAGTACAAGAGAACAATTTAAACAAAAATTGAAATATTTTATTGATATGGATGAATTAGAAGATAGAGAGCAGATTGAAAATTTTTCAGCAAAACTTTATGATATAAGATCAAGATTAATACATGGTAATTATAATTCGTTAAAGAAAGAATTAATAGATTTTAATAAAAAATTTAATAGAAATACAAACTATGATTATGGCGAGTTCAAAGAAGAAAATTGGATCATTTCAGATATTTCTATTATTACAAAAAAAATTTTAAGAAATATTATAGAAGCTATGTTGATAGATAAAAATAAATTATATAAGTTTAAAATGGACGAAATAAGTAAAATATGAAATAAAGATAATAGAAAGGCGGAGAATTAATCTCGCCTTTCTGATACTTTAAAGTGCAAAGTTTGCACTTTAAAATGAAACATTATTGTCATAACATCCCATAATCAATTGCACTCCATCAACAAACCCATTCCTATAATATTTCTTATTCCAATAATCAATATAATCCATAAAATTTTCATCAAGCTGTTCTAATTGCTTTTTAACATATTTCTGATTTTGTTTAGGAACATTGTTTAAGATTTTTTTAGAAATTTCATCAAAATAAATCCAATGTTTTTTATCTTCAGCACAGGTTAAAGCACTAATCTCTTCCTCTCTAAAATTTAACCATTCTTTTAAAATATCATTATTAATTTCTCTAAAATTATCCATAATTATACCTCCATAAATTTAAAAAATAATTGGGCTCAATCTGGGCACACTCTTGACCAAAATGAACCAAAAATCACATAAATTTATAAAGTTAAAAAATTGGGCACACCAAATATACCAACAAAAACAGCTAAGAGCATTGTAAACCAATACTTTCAGAGAATTACTCATAACCCGAAAGCCATAAATTCGAGTTTATACCCACAACCAAATAACTAAAAATAGTTAAAAAATTTATCTAAATCATTTTGCGTATTTTAAATGCACAATTAAAAAATAACAGTCGTTTTTCAACTGTTATTTACCTCCTTATAATTTCTAAATATGTTATATGCCATAACGATATTATGTCAAATTCATATTAATAAATGTTGTAGACATACATTATTGAAAATCGACATAAAATGTGCTATTATATGACTATATACGTAATTTGGAGGAATAATAAATATGAGCAAATTATCAAAAATACCAATGATAGACATTTTAGAATTAGTTACTTCAGTACTAGGTAATAATGATATAATATACTATTGTGATTATGAAGATATTATAGAGGAGTTCTACACACTCAATAATGAAGAAGAAAAAAGAAGATTTTTTATAAAATATGAAGATAAGATTGATAAAGAAAAACTTTTGCTATTATCAATAAAAAATGCTAAAGATGCAATAAGAAATATAGACGATATATCAAATACCATTACAGGTGTATATATGTCTGATCATAAAAAAAGAGAAGGATTGAGATTGCAGCTACAAAATCAAAAGACAAAATTAGAAAAAGATTTATCGAAAATTAAAAAAATATCAAAAGATATAAATAAAGTTATTGCCTTATATGTATATGATGAAGATAAAAATAGATATGAGATTGAAGCTATAGATTCAAAAAATATAATACATGGGAAAAGCATAGATGGTAGTCAAAAATTAAAAAGATTTAATGAAATAGATTCAAATAGAAAAATAAATGAATTAGCTAATAATTTTAATGAAGATGAAGCATATGGAATAGAATGTATAACACAATTCATGTTATTAACAGATTTATTCCAAGTGTTTCCAGATAGACAGTTTGGAGATACTGTTAGAACAATGATAATAGAAAATAATTTTTTAGATACTAAAATGATGACAAAGGATGAATTAAGTGAATTAAGGAAAACTGACATTGAAAAATATTTTGAAATAATGGATAATACAAAAATTGATGCTCTAACACATAAGATGAAAAATGCACTAATAGAATATATTGCACATGTTGATATTGATAAACTTCTTATGATTTCTGCTTATAGATTTAAAAGTGCACTAGAAGAAAAGATGATAGATCCTAAATATATACTTGATGTTAAAGAAATATTAAATGAAATATTAAAAAGTCTTAGTAATGATAAGATGACATTAAATTGCACATTACAAAATCCAAAAGATAATTTATATGATTTAGAAGATGTGAGATTTTCAGTAAAAGACATTAAGAAATGTATTAGTCACTTTACAAGTAATTCATATTTAACACAACAAGAAATAAAAGAATATAAAGAAAAATTAGAAAAAGTAAAATTAAATTTATTTGATATAAATCCAGAAGTAATAGATATAATTTTTACACGTGATGAACTAGAAAAACTCGCTAATTTAAATGACGATAATTTTAGTTATGTGTCAGAAAAATTACAATGGGATAAAGATAAAATTTTAAATAAAATAAATAAAAAAGGAAATTGCTCATCTATATTATTAAAAGATTTATTAAATAATAAAATAGTATCTGCTAGAGATATTTTAGAATTATATATGAGCGACATAATTGGACTAGAACAAATAAGAAGGATAAAAAGTGATATTGATTTATCAGAAGAAATTAGTTCTGATAAATTAAACAAATATTATAATTATAGTATTTCACAAAAATCACAGAATCAAAATGCAAGTGATGATTTTAATAAATATTTAGATTTATATAAAGAAGTATTAATTAAAGATAATCCACAAAAGTTAGAAATTTATTCAAATAGATTAATGGAACAAATTGTAGAAGAATATACAGAAGAAAATAGAGATTATTACATACAAAAAGTTGAAAAGTATTACAAAGAAGGAATATTAACTTTAAATTCATTAGTAGAATGGGATAACGAAAAAATAATAACAAAATTATATGAAGATAAATTAATAACATTAGAAGATATAGAACAATTAGTAAAAGAACAAAACTTATCTTTTGATTATATAAGTAAAAAATATAGTGAGATTGTATCTAATAAAGATATTGATTATGATGAAAGATTAGGATATTTGCAAACAGGATATGTGGGAGAAGAGGAAATTTTTAAATTATATAATGCAAACCTTATATTTGAAGATGATTTAAATAAATTAATGAAAAAGGGAATAGTAAGAGAAGAACAATTAAAACAAGTTATAAATAATAGAACAAGAGAAAGTTTAGAACAAAAGTCTTCTATAAAATTAGGAAATTTAAATATGCTAACTAAAAGAAATCATAATATATATTTAGATAATAATACAGATATGGAATACTATACAGATATGGAATACTATACAGATACAAATAAAAAACCTAAAATTATAATAGACCCTAATGAAAGAGCAGAATTTATTAATTTGTTTAGAGCATCTAAAGCAGAAGCGTACTTAGATGAGGATAATCCGTTTTATAATTATGAATTTTATGTAATACCTGATGAAAGTGGTGAAATAGGATTGAATAGTGTTGTTATTGCAGAAAGATATTATGAGAATAAAGAATCGGAAGAAAGATTTGCAACAAACAATGCAACATATTTTTTTAAATACAAAGATTTAATGGTTTTAAGTAATTTAAAGAAAAGCGAAATGACGAAAGAAAGAAAAAATATTGTATTTACAGCAAACCACTCTTTAGCAACAGAAGAAAAAGGAGGACGTTGGGCATCAAATGTAATATATGCTATTGCTAAAACAATGATGTCATCAGACTTAAAAGAATATAGTAAAGAAAATCAAAAAAGAATAGTATTAGAAAAATTAAATCAAGTATATAGTTATAATGAAATGATGAAAATACTAGATAAAGCAACTGAAATAGATTTAGGTAAATATTTATACGAAATTAAAGATACAAATAATGCTGGAAAAAGAATTGAAAAGTCTGATGAAAAGAGCGATGATGGAGCAAGATAGAAAAAGAAGTATCTATTTAATAATTAATAGCAAGTTTCGACAAATTTTTAAAATTTAAAATGTTACTCTAAAAAAGGGACATGGAAATTAAATGTAGTACTAATTTGAGTATGTACTAGTATTACAGATATAAACCTACATTAAATTTATATTTAAATAATATGAGTATATTATATTTGGTTTGAAGTAATAGTAATTTTTGTTTTACAAATGCTGTAAAGATTATAATAAAACTTATTATGAGTCTAAAAATTGTTAGGAGAAAATATGGGTAAAGGTCCAAGATTAAATAATATATCAAGAAAATTTACGACTAGAGATAGTTTAGGATTAGAAGGAGTCGCAACATCAATATCTACAGAAATATGTCCAATTGTTAATACGGTTACACCAAGACCTTTCTATTGGGCTTTTGCGACATGGGGATTTTATGATTTTTATAAAAACCATGAAATAGAGGAAAGAAGCATTATCAATGTACATAAGTATATAAAAATGCAAAATTATTTTTTAGCATTAGCTTCTAATATAAATAAGAATGCAGGTACAAATGGTTATATTGGTGCAAAAAATATAAAAGATAAGGTAGATTTAAATCAAGAAAAATTCGATTATGATGAAAGTTATCTTAAAACAATGTTAAGTAATATTATTAATTATTCAGCTGGATTATATACAATGAAATTTCTTACAAAAGAAGATCCAACTACTCATCAAAGATATAAATATCCTCACATGACACCGTTAGGTGAAAAATTAGCGAAATCATTTGATACTGTTATAAGCAAAACAGAGTATTATAAAAAATATAGATTTATAGGTAGCAAGGTGCCGAGAGATGTTTTGATTGAATTGGGAAATGTAATAAGTAATGATTTAAAAGGATTTGAAGAGGCAAAGGGTATATTAAGAAATTGTTTATTTAATACAAAAAGTACAAGACAATTAATTCAAAGTCACAACTATTTAAAATTTATTTTTCAAAGTGAAAATATTGAATATGTTACCAGAGAAATTCTTTATGATTATTATTCCCCTAGAAGTAAAATTAAAAAAGAATATCCACTTGAGTTACAAGACATAATAAATAGTTGGGAAATAGTAATTGGGAGACAATATTTTACAATTGGACTGGGTATGATTTGGAAATTTATGCTTGAATCTTTAAACACTTTAAAAACATGTGAACAGTGGTTTCAATTTTGTTTTAAAGACTCTAAAATTAGTTTTAATTTAAAAAGTAAATTATCTTCATTATTAGACTCTTGTAATTATGATTTTAGTGAAAGAGAATTAATGATTGCAAATGCACGAAGTGATAAAGCAAGCCATGAAAATAATATTGAAAATGGAATAAGAATAATATTATCTGTGTATAACAGATTTGTAGATAGAGACGATTTTTCAAAAGAGAACAGTAATTACTTAAATTATGGAATTGACAATAATTCAATTTCACTTAATAGCTTTTTTAAATTAGTAGATAGTTATAAAGATAAGACAATTGAAGATTTTATAAAATATATAATGCGTAACTATATTTTAGAACAACACCTGAATACTGCATTAAAAAAGATGGTATATGATGATAGAGATGGATACTATATTGAAGAAATGGATAATGAATATATTAGAAAAGAATATTTTAAGATAGAATTCCAAGGGATTAGAATGATTCAATTAACAAGAGTTATGAGAGATCTTAACATTTTGGAGGATAAATAAATATGTTTGATAGAAAAATAATAGATGAATTAAAAGTATGTAAGGGGTATAGTATAGCATTATTAACTACTTTCAATTTTGAAATAAATTTTTTTGAAAGATGTATACTTCATACTTTACACGATAATGAAATAAGAAAAGTAGAAATATTTGTTGATTCAAAAGAACTTGATAAAGCTATCTATGAAAATAGAGAAAATAATTTAAATAAAAAATATGTAGTTAATCCCATATCAATAAAATCAGCATTTCATCCAAAGATTATTTTACTATTAGGTGAAAAAAAGGCTAAATTAATAGTTAGTAGTGCAAATATTAAAACTTCTGGATATACTTTAAATAATGAAATATATAATGTATTTATTTATGATGAAAAAAATCAAAATAATCTAAATTTAATAAATAATGCAATTCAATTTTTTTGTGAATTAAATAAAATATCTTATTATATTGATGAGGATATATTTAATTCAATAAAGGAATTTGTTTATACGAAAAAGATAAATGATAATAATGACATAAAATTTATCCAAAATCTAGAAATACCAATAATAGAACAACTTACTAATATTATCAAGGAAAAGATTGAATCAATAGATATTGCTGTACCTTATTTTGACAATAAACTATTAGCATATAAAGACTTACAAGAAAAATTTGAATGTAGTAATATAAATCTTTATATTCAAAATGGGAAAAGTACATTTCCAATTACTTATAATCAAGAAAATAATATTTTAAAAGAAGAAAGAATAAAACCATATTATATACTAAAAAGTAATGACAAAAAGAACTTCTATCATGGTAAAGTATTTAGATTTAATACAGCTTGTACATCATATATATTATATGGAAGCTCTAATTGTACCTTAAGTGCTATGTCAAAGACTTATAAAAACCGGGGGAAACATAGAATGTGATATTTTAGAAATTGGAAATATTGATGACTTTAACTATTTTTTTGATAATTTTAAACTAGATTATTCTAATGAACTAGTATGTAATGTTATGGAATATGATTTGAGAGCAAACACAAACTATTCATTTAAGTATGGTATAGGGGAAAATAGTATATGTTTATATTTTAATTATAAAGATAAAAAAGATGATTTGAAAATTACATTAGATGAATTAAATTTAAAATATGAATATTATAAAAATGGGCTATTAGTAAGCATACCAAAAAATATAATGAAAGAATTAAATAATATATTTGACTTAACATTTCAATTTGAGGGTATTAAAGAAATGATAAGATGTTGGTTTATAGATATAGATGCAATAAATAATTTTAGGAAAATAAATAATGAAATAATAATTAAAGATACAAATATTGAAGATGATATGAATAAATATCGTGAATATACGGAATTACTTATGAAAATATTAGCATTAACAACAGATGAGTATTTAGAACAAATTAAATTATCTAATGTAATTAAATCTAAGCAGAATAATGATACACAAGATGATTTAGATGAATATAAAATTGATAATAATTTTGTAATAGATAAAGATATTCCAGATGAATATATAAAAAAGAGTAAAGATTTTACATATGCATGTATAAAATCTAAGATGTTTGCTACAGGATTTTTTAAAAGTTTAAAATTAACGAAAAGTAATAAAGAATCAACTCAATTAATTGAAAAACAGAATGAAGATAAACAAGAAAATAAAATGAGAGCTCCAACTCCAGTCGAAAAAAAATTTGCGAGATTTTTCAAAAATAGAGTAAAGGGTATATTAAATAAGGAATATATAGAATTAGTAAATTATGAACATTATAAAAATGCTATTGGTACAATTTTTCACATAATAAACAAATTTAAGTACAAAGAAAAGATAGACGGAATATTTGATGATATATATGTTTTAGAAATATCAAAAGAACTAATGAATAGATTATTAGAAAAAAATAATAGTGAAGAAGTTGATAAAGATTCCACAATAATTTTATCTTTAATGACTATACTAAAAAATCATTTTATTAATTTGAATTCAAACGAGAAAAGTTATAAAATTGAAACTGATAATAAAGCATTACTAAAAAAAGTAGATGATAAGTATAAAATAAGAGAAAATTTTAAAGAATATATTAATTATGCTGTTGGTAATATTAATTTACAAAATAATATAATGAGCTATTATTATGCAGAAAAATATATAGAAGGATTATTTTTATATAAAACAGAAAAACAAATAGAGGATATAATAATAAAACAATATGGAAACAATGTAAAGATAATAAAAAAAGAAAATGAATTACTAATAAATGGATTTACATATGATATAAAGAAATACATGAGATTTAATGAAAATATTGTTAAGGAAATATTAAATAATTATAAGCACTATAATAAACCGTTAAATAAGATAATTATTCAAATAAAGAACTTAAAAAGTAATTACGCACCAAATGCAGATCCTATAGATAATCTTATTTATGATATTAACATATTAAAAAACAATTATATTAAGCTAATAAAAAGAAAATCTGGAAGCGAAGATAAACCGGAATATAACAAACTATAATACAAGATAGGGACGAGATTAACTGAAATTTTGTCATACATATACTTTTTTACAAATTTGAAAAAGCATATAAAAATCTAAAGTTTTTCCATTTTCAAAACCTTCAAAATAAATTTTAGGTTTCCCATTAATATTCAAATTTTATACGAACATGTGTATTAAATCAATTGGGGAAAAGTTGGGGAAGAAATATTCAAAAAGTTTCATAAAAAATACACAAATGTTCGAAACTAACAAATTTCTAAAATCAGTATAAAATCAATAAAAACTTCAAATTTTACAAAAATACAATTTTCAGAAATTTACAACTCATAACCTAAAGGTTACAACTTCAAATCTTATTTTGCAAATAAGAATTATCTAAATGAATTAAAATAATAATATTAAAATAGAAATAATATAAAATAGTCTAATTGTTTTAAAAAATATAAAGGTTATAAAAGTTAGTTAAGTTTAAATTCCCTATTTTTTATGAATCAAAACATATTTCGACAAATACTGCAAAAATAATATGTTATTCTATATATGTAATTCTTGTATGAGGAGGGAAATATGGAATTTGAAGAAAAATTAAAATCATTTGTGCAAAGAATTGAAAAAATTAAGGATAAAATAAATACAGAAGAGGCAACAAAAACTTCAATAATAATGCCATTCTTTCAAATAATGGGATATGATATTTTTAATCCAAATGAATTTATTCCAGAATATGTAGCAGATGTTGGAATAAAGAAAGGAGAAAAAGTAGATTATGCTATTAATATAGACAATAAAATAACAATATTAATAGAGGCAAAACCAATTAATGAACAATTACAAAAGTATAATTCGCAATTATTTAGATATTTTGGAACCACAGATGCAAAAGTTGCAATATTAACTAATGGAATTGAATATAGATTTTATACTGATTTAGAGCAAACAAATAAAATGGATGAAACTCCTTTTTTGCAAATAAATTTATTAGAAATGGATGAATCAATGATTAATGAACTTAAAAAATTTTCAAAAGAGAACTTTGATATTAATTTTATTTTGAACACTGCATCCGATTTAAAATATTTAAGTTCTATAGAAAAGGTATTAAAAAAAGAATTTAATAATCCATCAGACGAATTTACGAAACTAATTTTAAACCAAGGTGTATATAACGGAGTTAAAACCCAAAATGTAATTGATAAATATAGGGATATATTAAAAAAATCAATTAATACATATATAAATGAAATAATAAGTGATAGATTACAAAACGTTATAAAAAATAGTGAAGAAGAGGAAATGCAATTAGAAATTAAAAAAGATAACAATCCTATTATAACAACTCAAGAAGAAATAGATAGTTATTATATTGTAAAATCAATATTGGCTGAGTATATTAGTACAGACAGAATTAATTATAAAGATACTAATAGTTACTTTGGAATATTATTAGACAATAAAGTTACTAAATGGATATGTAGAGTATTTTTAAAAGAAAGTGTAAAATTTGTAATTATCGCACAAGAAGATAAAACAGAGAAAAGATATGATATAAATTCAATAGAAGATATATATAAATTAAAAGAAGAATTAATAAACAGAGTAAATTCAATTAAATAATTATATTAATAAAAATAGTAAGTTATTTCAGGGACTTACTATTTTTTAACTTTTATTGTATAAAAATTTTTACAAATATATATTTTATCATTTGTTTATCACTTGAATATACATATCCAGGTTTATGATAGAATTTATGTACATATGTACAATAAAATTAATTTAAATTATTATAATTAATTAAATAATATTTTAATATATATTATTTAATGTTAATAATACATCCAAAGAAGTGTACAAAAAATAACTAGACATTATGCATATATGTTAAGATGTAGTGACAATTCTATATATAGTGGATATACTACTAATTTAGATAAACGGTTATAAGTGCATAATATTGGGAAAGGTAAAAATTATACAAGAGCAAAATTACCAGTAAAGCTTGAATATTTTGAAGAGTTTGATTATAAAAAGAATCACTAAAAAGAGAAAGAGAATTAAAGAAGTATTCTCATATTCAAAAAGGAAAAATGATACAAAATTTTAATAATGAATTAAGTTTATGATATAATACACTAAATTATACAAGGGAGGAATCAATATGGATAGAGAAAAAGCTATTAAATTATTAAAGAAATACAATAAAGAGGAGTTTCATATAAGGCATGCTATAACAGTAGAACAAGTAATGAGATATTTTGCAAAAGAGCTAGGATATGATGAAGATTTTTGGGGAATAGTTCGGATTATTACATGATGTCGACTTTGAATGTTATCCAGATAAGCACTGCAAAAAAGCTCCTGAATTATTAAAAGAAATAAATGCAAGTGAAGAACTAATACATGCTGTATGTAGCCATGGATATGGAATATGTACAGATATAGAACCTACACACCAAATGGAAAAGATACTATTTGCAACAGATGAACTTACAGGATTAATTTGGGCATCAGCAAAAATGAGACCATCAAAAAGTACAAAAGATATGGAACTTTCAAGTTTGAAAAAGAAATTTAAAGATAAAAAGTTTGCAGCAGGATGTTCAAGAGATGTAATAAGAAGAGGAGCAGAACAATTAGGATGGGAATTGGATGAATTATTACAAAAGACACTTGATGCAATGAAAGAAATAGAAGATGAGATAGAAATAAAAATGAAATAAATAAATTAGGAGTGAAATTAAATGAATAATTTATTTATAGAATATCCAAAATGTACAACATGCCAAAAGGCAAAAAAATGGTTAAATGATAATAATGTAAAATTTGAAGTAAGACATATAGTAGAAAATACACCTACAGTACAAGAGTTAGAAAAATGGATAAAATTAAGTAAAAAAGAAATTAAAAAATGGTTTAACACAAGTGGATTAAAATACAAAGAGTTAAACTTAAAAGAAAAGTTACCTAATATGACTGATAAAGAAAAAATAGAATTACTTGCAAGCAATGGAATGCTTATAAAAAGGCCATTATTAATAACAAAAGATACAGTGCTAATTGGATTTAAAGAAGATGAATGGGAAGTAACACTAAAAAATAAATTCAAATTTTCAAGTCATATTTAAATTAAGTTTATTTATGTAATAGTAAAATTTTAATTTAAAATACTAAATTTATACCCAAAATATATGATTTTAAAATAGATTATATTAAATATTAACAAGGGGTTAAAAGAGATGAAAGATAAATTAAATATAAAATTTTATAAAAAATGGTGGTTTTGGCTTATATTAATATTAATAATTTTGTTTGCTTACTTTATGATAGGAGACTCATTAAAAAAATTTAATACTGCAAATTTAGAATATGAACTAATAAAGAATGGAAAAACTGTATCTGCAAGAGAAGTTGTAGAAAAAGTAGCAGAAAGCCTAAAAACTAAAGATTATGAAGAAATAAAAAAATATTTATCAACTAATTGCAGTTTTTATGAAAGTAATAAAAAATATAATATAGAAACTTGTTTAGCAAGTTTAGATGAATATGAAACTTACAGAATAGAGCAAAGAAAAAATAGTACAGAAAATGAAGAAACATATAGAATATATTGGAATGGGTGGAACTATGAAGAAACTGGTCAAATCATAGATTTATTTATGACAAAGAAGGTTACGAGAGAAAAAATAACTTATGAAATTTACTCATTAAGATTTACAAATAATAATTAATGAATAATAAAATATCATAAAAAAATAAAAACACTTGTATTTACAAGTATTTTTATTGGTAAAATACAATTTAACTGGTAAAAAATATATAATTATATCGTATAATAATGCATTATTTTTCATACTCCATCCCTTGATATAAATCTTTTTCTCTTAAAAGTTTATTAAGTCCATTCATAATCCATTTTTTATGCAAATTCCATTCTGGGGCTACAAGTAAATTCTTTGGTGCATCACCAGATATTCTATGAATAACTATGTCAGGACTAATATGAGTAAGAACATATGCGGCACTTTCTAAATATTCTTCTAGGGATAAAGGTAAGTACTCGCCCCTTTCGTACATGTCACATAACACAGTATTTTTTACTATGTAGCATGAATGAATTTTAAGTCCTTGTATTTGATGCTTGTTTATAAAATCTACAGTATTTTTTAAATCTTCTCTTGTTTCATTTGGTAAACCCACTATTATATGCGTGACTACATCAATGTTATATCTATTTAATAGTTCTACAGCTTTAGTAAATTCACTACTTAAATAACCACGTCTGATTAATTTTCCAGTTTTATCATTAGAAGTTTGAAGACCAAGTTCAACTGTAACATAGTATTTATCTGTGTAAGTATGCAATAATTTTATAATATCCCTATTGATACAGTCAGGACGAGTAGCAATAGATAGCCCTACAATTCTATCATCAATTAAAGCAGAATCATATTTTCTTTTTAAATTAGGGATAGTATCATAAGTATTAGTAAAGTTCTGAAAATATACAATAAACTTATTTGCTCTTTGAACTTTATAGCTTTTAAAATAATTTTCTACTTGCTTTGTAATGCTATTGGTAGAATTTATATGTTCACCAGAACCTTTTTCACTACAAAATATGCATCCTCCAAACCCTAAAGTTCCATCCCTATTAGGACAAGTAAATCCACCATCAATGCATATTTTTAAAGTTCTCTCACCAAACTTATCTTTCAAATATTTATTTAAATGTCTATATCTTTCTATATTTTCCATAACAAAATCAGTATAACAAAAATTTATCTGTTACACAATGACTAAATTCTCTTATAATTATGGAATATTTTGATTCCTTATGATATATTTAAAAAAATGTAACAAAGGGGCAATTATGAAATCACAAAATAATGGAATAAAAGATGAAACAAAAATATTAATAATGTTAGCATTTTTTAGTATATCAATGGGACTATGGAGCAACTTTAGACAACTATGGTTAGAATCAAATAATATGAATGCTTCTCAGATAAGTAGCATTTTAAGCATTGGTACCTTTATAAGTGCAGTATTAATATTTATAAGTGCAAAAAGTCTTAAATTAAATAAAATAAAAGGATTTATAACAGGATGTCTATTAATCAACTCAATAAATATGTTTCTATTATTTTTAATAGATGGTACAGGTAATCTAAACTTAATAAAAATTTGTATAATTTTAAATATAGTATTAGAAAAATTTGTAATAATTAGCATATATCCATTAATTACAACAATACAAAAAAATGAGACTATATATTCAAAAAGAAAATTAGTAGAATATTTATTTAGAGATGTAGGTATTTTAATTGGTGGTATTTTTATTGGTAAAACAATATTTAATTTAAACATTGACTATAATATTTGCTTAAGTATATCATTAATATTTATGCTAATTGCAACAGTAATTATTGCAAATATAAAAATAAAATGTTCAAATAAAAAATCTGAAATATCATTTAAGTATATATTAAAGGATAAAATATTGTTGATATATTTAATATACTATTTTATTGGACAGATAGCAATAAATACAGGATTAGGATTAAAAATGCTAATGCTTACAAATCAATTAAATTTCACACCAAGCGGAGCAACTAACTATTTATTAATAACAGGATTAATTGCAGATGTAATTGGAATATTAGTATTAAAATATTTTACATCTAAAAATGATTATCTTAATATATTTATTAAATTTGGAATTAGATTAATATCATACTTAATAGCATTTTTATCAAATAATATTATAATAGCAATATTGGCAATTGCATGGTCTATATTAATATCAACTTCATATGAAAATAAAACAGATGGAATATATATAAATAGGGTTGATACTAAACATCAATTGTTTTTTAGTGATATGAGCTTTGTAGTAGGGACATTTGGAGAATCATTAGGATTATTATTTGCAGGATTTGTATTTCAATATGGAGTAAGATATATTTTAGGATTATCTTCATTGTTCATAATACCACAAATACTATTAGCGTACAAACTAATAAATATGAGAAATAAAGAAAAATTGAGATGAGAAAATGGAGCAAATATGAAAGGTGAAGAAAATTTAGAAGAAAAACTATTAATTGCAAAATTAACAGATAAAATTAAAGAATGTAAAACAAAAAATAGAATAGTAAATACAGAGTTTCTAAATATGTATCAAAAAAACATAGTTAGAAAAGAATTAAACAGATTAAAAGAAAAAAACTATATATTTTTTGGAGGATACGAAGATGCAAGTTCTGAAGTGTTAGTAGTATATTCTCAAAAGTTTACAACAGAAATAGTAAAAGAAAGCATAAAAAATATTATAAAAGCAATTAGAGTAAAACTTCCAAAAGAACTTATAGGAAAATACGAGCATAAAAATTATTTATCTGCAGTAATGGCACAAGGATTGGGAAGAGAACGTATAGGAGATATAATTGTATATAGTGATGAAGCATATATATTAGTATTAAATGAAAATGCTGAATATTTAAAAAACTCATTACAAAATTTGACTAGATTTAAAAAATCAACAATTGATGTTATTAATTATGAATATATTAAAATGAAACCTCAAGAATTCAAATATTTTAATATAAAAGTATCATCAAACAGAATTGATGCCATAGTTGCTGAAATCGTGAGAACTTCAAGAAATAAAGCCGAAGAATATATAGATAACAAAAGAGTTTCAATAAACTATAAAGAAGAGTTAAAATATACAAAAGCTATAAAGGAAAATGATATAATAGTTATAAGAGGAAAGGGCAAGTTTATAATACTTAATATAGGAAATAAAAATGAAAAAGGAAGATTAACTATAGAATTAAAAAAATATATATAGAAACTAAAATTGATAGATTATGTAAAATATGATAAAATATATAATACAACTAACCGGCATTGCTGGATTTTAAGGAGTGAACAACATGACTGAAAAAGATTTTGCAAATATGCCTTTAGAAGAATTAGAGGCATACTGTACAAATCTTGAATGCCAGCTTACTAAAGCACATAGATTTCTTCGGAGCCATAGTGAAGATAAGAAATCGAAATCATATTATGAAGATATCAAAAAAGAACTTGATACTGCTCGTTGGTTTTTTCGAAATCGTCGTATGACAGCTTCGGAGAGAAATTTTTCAAACACCTAATGATGCTGATACTGGCTAATGAAATCCCCTGTTTTGTAAAGGGGATTTTCGTTTACATAGGTAACATATATTTCCTTGACTTTACACATGAAAAGTGGTAATATGTGGTAACACAAAATAGAGATAATAGGAGGAAAGGATGCACGAATTGTTACATATTTTACAACACACAATAGTAGATACAGTAAAAATACTTCCATTTTTATTAATAGCATACTTAATAATGGAATACATTGAGCATAAAACAACAAATAAAACTAAAGAAGCAATTAAAAAATCTGGAAGATTTGGACCTATTATAGGCAGTATATTAGGTATATTTCCACAATGTGGATTTTCAGTAACAGCAACAAATTTATATGCAGGAAGAGTAATAACAATTCGGAACATTATTTGCAGTATATTTATCTACTTCAGATGAAATGCTTCCAATATTATTATCAGAAGGTGTATCGGGATCTCTAATACTTAAAATATTAGGAATAAAAATATTAATAGGAATGATTGCAGGTAGTATAATAGATTTAATATTAAATAGATTTTATAAAAAGACTACCCAAAATAACAAAATAGAAAGTATATGTGAACATGACCATTGTCACTGTGAAGAAGGTATATGGAAATCGGCAGTAAAGCATACAATAAATGTATTTATATTTATTTTTATAATATCTTTACTATTAAATATTGCAATTGAATATATTGGAGAAAATAGATTAGTAGGACTAATATCAGATAAACCAATAATAAGTGCATTAATTGCAGCATTAATTGGTTTAATACCAAATTGTGCATCATCAGTAATATTAACAGAACTTTATTTATCAAATGTATTAAGTTTAGCAATAATGATAGGAGGATTATTAGTAAATGCAGGCGTAGGATTAATAGTACTATTCAAGGTAAATCATAATCAAAAAGAAAATATAAAAATAGTATTAGGCTTATATTTAATAGGTGTAATATCAGCAATAATATTACAATATTTAATTGCATAAATTGTTGTTTGTAAAATATAAATTGATTTTATTCTAAAATTCTTATTTCCGTAGATATTTCCTTGAAAAATTGGAAAAAATAAGGTAAAATAGTTACAAATTAAAATAAAGGGGCAACTATGAAAAAAATTTTATCTATAATAATTATATTTATAACATTTATTTTTATATATTTTTTACAATCAAATTTTTTTAGTTGGTTTAATATAGCAGGAGTACAACCAAATCTTTTTATAATCCTTGCATTATTCATAGGAATATTTATAGGAAAGATATATGGTGCCTCTATAGGAATAATACTAGGATTACTATTAGATTTATTTATTGGAAAAGCACTTGGAATAAATGCAATAGTATTAGGATTAGCAGGATTTATGCGGAGGAGCTTTTACTAAAAGCCTTTCAAAAGATAGTAGAATTACAATCATGGTAATGTCAACTACAGCAACATTTGTATGTGAACTAATATCGTATATACTTCAAATAGTATTATTTAAATTATCATTTGAACTAGTAGCATTTATAAAAATAATATTATTAGAAATATTATTTAATTCAATGATAATAATAATTATATATCCAATAATTGAAAAATCAGGAATACTATTGGAAAAGATATTTACAGAAAGCAAAATATTAACTAAATATTACTAAAAACGAATGACATCTTAATCTATGAATGCCTATAATTAAGTTGTCTAACTTGAAAATTATAATTATAGATTAAAAATAAAGAAGGGAGGAATTGATTATGGACAAAAAGAATGTAAGATATAATATATTAACAGTAATAGTATATATTATAGGAATTATATTATTAATACAGCTTTTCAACCTTCAAATTGTACATGGAGAAGAATATTTACAAAAATCTAGTTCAAGATTAACAAGAGAAAATACAATAGTAGCTGCTAGAGGAGATATATTAGATAGAAACGGAAATACTCTTGCAGGAACTTTTAATCAATATAGTGTAGAAATATATAAAAGTAAGATAGATACGCAAACATTAAATAATACTTTATTAAAAGTAGTACAAGTTCTAGAATCAAATGAAGATACATATAAAGATGAATTTCCTATTAAAATGGATCCAATTGAATTTACAATAAGTGATGAGAAATTAAAAAATTGGTTGAAAGATAATAATTTAAATGAAAATTCATCAGCAGAAGATGTATTACAAAAATATAAAAAAAAATATGAAATAAATAACAGCAATATAAAAGAAGTAAGAAAAATAATAGCTATAAGATATGGAATAGAAACAGAAGGTTATAGTAGTATGAGTTCATATACCATAGCAAAAAATATAAGTACAAAAAGTGTAGCAGTATTTGAAGAACAAAATTTAGAATTTCCTGGTGTATCAATATCAACATCATCTGTTAGAAAATATTTAAGAGGAAATCTAGCGTCTCATACACTTGGATATATTGGCGAAATAAATGAAGAGGAACTAAAAAATACAGAAGGATATTCTATGAATGATTATATAGGAAAAGCGGGTATAGAATATGTATTTGAACCATATTTAAGAGGTAAAAATGGTAAAAAACAAACAGATATGTCAATAGACGGAACAACAACAGGAGAATATATAACAGAAGAAGCAGTTCAAGGAAGCGATGTTGTATTAACAATTGATGCAAATCTTCAGGCTGCAACAGAGACTGCATTGAAAAACAATATAGAAAAAATAAAAACAGGTGGATTTAGTGAAACTAGAGATGTAAAAGCAGGAGCTGCAGTTGTATTAGATGTAAAAACAGGAGAAGTGCTTGCACTTGCAAGTTATCCTGATTTTGAACCAGAATTATTTGTTAATGGAATAAGTACAGAAAAATGGAATGAATATACTAATGGAGAGGAAAGTGCATTAGTAAACAGGGCAATACAAAGTGCATATGCACCAGGTTCTATATTTAAAATGGTATCTGCAATAGCAGGTTTAGAAACAGGGGCAATTAACTCTACAGAAACTATATATGATACAGGAGTATATCCAGGTGGATATAATCCAAAATGTTGGATTTATTCTAGTTATGGAAGAGGGCATGGTGCCTTAAATGTATCAGGAGCAATAAAAAATTCATGTAACTATTATTTCTATGAAGTTATAACTAGAATGGGGATAGAAAATCTAGAAAAATATGCGACATATTTTGGATTAGGACAAAAAACAAATATAGAATTACCAGGAGAAGTATCAGGAACACTTGCAGGTAAAACATTATATGATAAGCTAGGACAAACTTGGTACTATGGAAATTCTTTATCTGCAGTAATTGGACAAGCAGAAAACAATTTTACTCCAATCCAAATGGCAAGATATATAGCAATGCTTGCAAATGGAGGAAAAGATGTTAAAGTTAGTATTGTAAAAGATATAATAGATGCAAATGGTACATCATTGGGAAAAGATGAAATAGAAAAATATACAAAAGAGAAATTAAATTTAACAGAAATAAACAATGAAGATTTAAATATAAAAAAGGAAAACTTAAGTGTAGTATTAGAAGGTATGAAATCAGTTACCACAGAAACTGGAGGAACAGCATATGGTGTATTTAGAGATTTTGATATCGAAGTAGGTGGAAAAACAGGTTCTGCAGAAGCAGGAGGAAATGTTAATGCATGGTTTGTAGGATTTGCACCATATGATAATCCAGAAATTGCAATAGTAGTAATGGTAGAAAATGGAGCACATGGATCTTATACTGCAGAAGTCACAAAAGAAATCATAGAGCAACATTTCAAATTAAAAGAAGAAGCAAAAGAAGATGTAACAGCAAAGCCATATACAGAACAGCAAAACAATTAAAATATGCCTCAATCTATGAGGAATGTTAATGACTGAGGCTTGCCATTAAACCTTATAAGGACTAAATAAAGGAGGAATATAAATGAGAAATCCAGTAGGAATTAGTATGAAAAAAGATGAAATTATAATAAGGATAAGTGAAAAAGCAGCACATGATGAAACAATAGAATGCTTAAATAAAAAAATACCAGCATTAAAAAAACTATATAAAACTGAAAAAACACCAATATGTGTAACAGGTAAGATATTAAAAAATAAAGAAATAGAAGAAATAAAAAAGATAATAACAGATGAAATTAATGTAAATGTTACATTCGATAGTCCAAAAGTACTAGGCTTACATGGAATAAGAAAAGTATTTGAAAGAGAAGTAGAGACATCAGAAACTAAATTCTACAAAGGAAGTTTAAGATCAGGTCAAAAAATAGAATTTGAAGGTAGTCTTGTAATATTAGGAGATTTAAATGGAGGAGCAGAAGCTATAGCAGGAGAAAACATAGTTATATTAGGTTATTTAAGAGGTTTAGCACATGCTGGAGCAAAAGGAAATAAAAAAGCGATAATTGCAGCAAATGAAATAGATTGTCCACAATTAAGAATAGCAAATATAGTAAAAGAAATTGAAAAAGGACAATTAGAAGAGCAATATAAATTTGCATATGTTAATGACAACAATGAAATAATATTAGAATAAATTGTAATTTGTTTGTGAGAGGAAAATCCTAGGGACTGTCCCTAAAAATCACCAATTTTGGGGATTTTTGGGACTGTCCTGAATTTTCCGAACATGAAACAAACAACAATTTATGATAGTAGCAACAAAATTAATGATATAAATAAAAGTTGGTCTTTAACCCCTTCGTTATATAAAAAAAGCAAAAGACATATCAGAAGAATGTCATCAAAGTAAAGAGTAATTCCAAATATTTCAAAACAATTATTATCATTTCCAAAAGGCAATGCATTATAAATGCTATCTATCATTTCTTTTTGTCACCACCCATAAAAGGAAATACATCCATAGCTTTACTCATATTCATAAGTTGTATATATTGATCCACCTTTGATTTTCTACTATCTTTTAGATATGGTTTTAAAGATTGTAGCAAATTAGAGCGTGGGTCATCTTTTGTATTAATTTTATCTATAATAGTTTTCATTCTCATTATAGTTTCAAAATCTATCCCACTGTTCTCAAAATTACTATTCTGATTATTTGTAGAACTAGATGACTGATTATTATAATCTTGATGAGAAGAGCTATCACAAGTATTACTACTAGAATTTGTATTATTACTATGATTATTAGAATTATTAAGCATATTAAATAAATTATTTATCATTTCGGGTGAAATATTATTCTGACTAGCAACGTTATTTAATTTATCAAAAACATCTGACATATCTTCATTATTCAAGATTATCAATCTCCTTATTTATTTTTGTTTATTTCTTTCAAAATTTCATCCTTACTTTTAGTCTGAAGGATTTGATTAGCTTTTGCAATTCCAGCTTCTAATTCTTTTTTATCCATTTTAGATAGCATCTCCATCATTTTTGCCATATCAAAATTATTAGTATTCATAAAAAACCTCCACTCTAACAATTAAAATAGTATAATCTATAAAAACCTACTAATGTTAAATTGTTATAATAAAAAAAGGTTTTTATTAGCCGATTTAAGTTTTCGAATATAGTGAGAAAATCTTAAAGGCAATAGCGATTATAGCAGAGTTAATGAAAAACTTAGCTTTACATTAACTAGCATTCCTATTTTAACTATATGTATTAATACCATATGATATTCAAATAAATAAAAAGTGTTACAAAAAAAAGACCATAAGGTCTTAAAATTTTAATTTGTTTCATGTCCTGAATTTCCAGACGATTAAATCTGTTGCAAATGATGTAGGGGTCGGTCTTGACCGACTTCTACACAATATGAAATGGGTGAAAAAGGGGCCAGGCCCCTTTTTCACCCATTTCATACAGACAACAATTTATCTAATTATCATATCTTCTCTTCCAGCACCAGTTCCTATAAATTTAACAGGAACTCCTATATATTCTTCTATTCTTCTCAAATAAATTTTTGCATTTTCAGGTAGTTCATCAAATGTTTTACAATTGCTAATATCTCCAAAATTTCCATCAAACTCTTCATAAATTGCAGTAGAGTTATCTAAGAACTCACTATTTGTTGAAAAATCGGTTGTCTCTTTTCCATTATAATTATATGCAACACATAATTTAATTTTATCTAATTTTCCAATTGTATCAACATGATTAATTGCTAGTCCTGTTAACCCATTTAAACGAGCAACATATTTTAAAGCAACTAAATCAAGCCATCCACATCTTCTAGGCCTTTTTGTTGTTGTTCCATATTCATGGCCTAATTCTCTTATTAAATCTCCTATTTCATTATTTTGCTCTGTTACATATGGTCCTGCACCTACTCTTGATGAGTAAGCCTTAAGAACTCCATAAACTTCACCAATATCTTTTGCACCAATTCCACTTCCTGTACAAACACCACCTATTGATGGATTAGAAGAAGTTACAAAAGGATAACTTCCAAAATCAATATCAAGAAGAGTTGCTTGAGCTCCCTCACAAAGAATTTTTTTACCATTGTCTAAAGCATTATGTATTAAAGTAATAGTATCTGTAATATATGGTTTTAAAATTCTTGCATATTCTTTATATTCGTTAAGAGTTTTAGCTAAGTCTATTTTTTCATGTCCATAAGCTTCAAAAATTTTGTTCTTATTATTTATATTAATAGTCAAAAGTTCTTCAAATTTATCAGAAATCAAATCTTCTGCACGAATACCACATCTTTCAAACTTATCACAGTATGCAGGACCAATTCCTCTTGCTGTAGTTCCTATTTTATTTGAACCTCTATTTTCTTCTAAAAGCTTGTCTAATTCAATATGGTATGGAAGGATTATATGAGCTTTATCACTTATATATAAGTTATCTACAGATACACCGTTAGCTTTTAAATCTTCAATTTCTTGAATTAAAACTTTAGGATCAACAACTAATCCATTTCCTATAACAGCAATTGTACCTTTGTTTAGAATTCCTGATGGAATTAAATGAAAAGCATATGTTTTGCCATCTACTTTTATTGTATGACCTGCATTATTTCCTCCAGAACACCTAACTGCTACATCTGATTTTGTCGCCAGATAATCAATTATTTTACCTTTTCCTTCATCTCCATAAAAAGTGCCTAAAACCACATCAACTTTTGACATATTTATCACATCCTATTAAAATAAAATATGTTCCTCCCTTTTTAAGAAGAACATATTTATTATCATATAAAAGACTAAAAAAGTCAATAGGAAAAAAGGCACAGACCTTTTTTATCATAATTTAAAACAATGTGGAAGTAAATCCTCCATAGAATATTCTTTTATATTATCATTTTCAGAAAGTGCATATATTTTGAAATCCTCATCTACAAATTCACTAATAAATTGTCTACAATAACCACAAGGAAGGCAATTATCTAATGAATTTAAATCACTTCCACCACACAATACAATATATTCAAAACTTTTTTCACCTTCAGAAATAGCTTTTACAAAAGCCACTCTTTCTGCACAAATTGATTGAATTCCACCATTTTGAATATTACATCCTGAATATATTTTACCTGAACTTGCCTTTAATGCACATCCCACATAATATTTAGTATATGGCACATAGGCATTTTTTCTAACACTTTTTGCAATTTCAATTTCTTTAGATAAATCCATAAACATTTCCTCCTTCATCGGTACGAATTATATAGTATATGAGGAATAAAGTCAATAAACTAAACATAAAATTGATGAAATTTATAGAAAGAAAAATTATATTAGATAAATAGAGTAAAATATAAATTTTTAGTTATATTCACAATTTCTGTAAACCCTTCATAGAATATAGCAAAAAGTTAATTAGATTTAGAAAGGATGAATAAAAAATGTCTAGTTACATAATAGAAGGTGGGAATAGATTAGAAGGAGTTGTGGATATATCAGGTTCTAAAAATGCTTCACTTCCAATAATAGCTGCAAGTATCTTGAATGGAGGTGTTAGTAAGTTATATAATGTACCCAATATACATGATACTCAAATAACTTTGAAAATATTAAAGATTTTAGGTTGCAAAGTAGATAAGAAGAATGGTAAAATAATAATAGACTCAAGTAGAATGGATAATCATGAAATTCCAGAAGATTTAATGAGACAAATGAGATCTTCTGTAGTCCTTGCAGGAGCAATACTTGCGAGATTTAAAAATGCAATATTTACATATCCAGGAGGATGTGATATTGGTTCAAGGCCGATAGATTTGCATTTAAAAGCGTTAAGAAAACTAGGTATAAATATAGATGAAACTTCAGGATATATAAAATGTAAATGTGATAAAATTGTAGGAGCAGAAATACATTTAGATTTTCCATCAGTAGGAACAAC
>CANQIC010000002.1 GCA_947623865.1 uncultured Clostridia bacterium
GCTTACAAATATTTTACAAGATTTATTAAATCATGTCTATTTTTATTCAGTGTCGGGCTTCAGAAAAAATTCGCCTATATAATTACTATGATAATACTAAAAATTTTTATAAATTCTTAAATTTATTTAAATATTTTGATAATTTAAATGTAAATTGATTGATAGTTGTATTAAGCATCAAGAAAGCAAAAAGTTGTAGATAACTATACCAACGACACCAACAACGTATCTGTTCGAACTTTTAGAACAGATAGATACATATACAATTCTGAAAAAAGGATTGTATTTTTTATTAGTTTTATTTTCAGTATATATTACGTCATCCCTGAGTTTTATACCATTTGTCAAAACTCATAGGGTGTTAGGACTTATGGCAAAGCCAAGTTATTTTCTATTAAAAAGGATAAAGAATGTAGAACTACTTTAATAAATTTCGCTAAATATCATATTATAATGTTTGCAATGGCTAAAATTATGGAAATGACAACATTTGCAAATTTATGTAAAATAATGTATAATATAAAGTAATATAGGTAATGTCCTGTATTATTTACCCATTTATCACTAATTAGTGTGAGGGAACTATTCCTCTGCTTTTTAGTTTTACATATAGAACAATTAACATCAAAAAAGAATTCAAGGAGGAATCTATCATGAGTAGTAGTTTAATGAAACGGATTGGTGCAACATTGCTGACAGCAGTAATTATCTTTATGTTAGCAAGTATTTGCTATAAACTGTTACAGCAGAGAGAAGACTGGTTGTTGAACTCTATCCTTTTGTCAATTTGCTGGGCATTTGGTTATTTCGTTGCAAAAAGCATTGTGACTATGCCTGATAAGGGTATAGGATACTCTCTTATCGTAGATTTGGTAATTATTTTTGTAGTACTTTTTGTAGTAACATTTATTTTGTGTGTAGTAATTTCGCTCCCGACATGGAAAGAAATTCTTGGCAAAACAGTTGCTCCATTCGGTATTTCTCTGATAATTAACAACAAGTGGATAAGAGACTAATACTCAAAAAAAAAAGAAAAGTTTTCTTTTCCTCGCAAGAGGTTTCTTTTTTTATAAAAAAATATAATTATTTTATAACTTTTAGGTTTTTGCTGATTAACCACAGCTATAGTTAAATTTGATAAATAATTGATTTTATAAATAAATAGTATAAAAAACAATGAGAAATTGGACATTTTTTGAAATTTTGCATAGAATGTGGTACAATTATATTTATCTAATAGCAATATGCTATAGAAATACATTATTAAGCCTTTATGGCAGGAGGGAAATACTATGTACAATAGGGTTAAAATTATGATGGAGATTGGTAAACTAGAAGTTCGGTTTGAAGAAGATAGTAAAGTTATAGAAGAACTTTCTAATTTCTGCGACAAAGTTTGCAAGAATGATATTTTGCAGGTAGCAATTGCTTTTGGGCGTCTACAAGCAAGAATTGGAGAAAAAAGCGAAGAGCTTCAGACAATCAATTGTATTTTAGCAAATGTTCAACCAGTTTTAGACATATCAATTGATGATCTTGAATTAACTGTTAGAACATATAACACTTTATATCGTAATCAAATAAGAGATGTTAAGCAAATTACAGAGATGTCTTCTGAAGACTGGACTAAAGTAAATAATCTTGGTGTAAAATCTTATGCAGAAATAGCTGAGAAAATGCATAAACTTGGTTTAGAAATTGCACCATTTGGTAAAAGTACAGAAGTATCTTAAGCATAGCCATTTTGTCATATACAAAAGGCTTATAAGCACCTTTCATTAGGGTGCTTCTTTTTTTAGTATTATATATAATAGTATGACAATTTTTATTTAATCTTTGTTGAATACATATATTTTTTATGATAGTATGTTAATAGTATGAGAATAATTATGAAGGGCAAATCTGTATAAAGGATATAGAATTAAAAGATATAGAACAATTTTCTAAGAAATATAATGAGAGCCTTGAAAATAAGAAAATAGATGAAATAGAAAAATAAAAAATGAAATGTTAGAAGAAAATCATGAATTATTATTTTGACGAATATGTATTTACAGTTATTATTCATAAAAATTATTTATCGCAAGAACAATTAGAGATGTACAATCAAAAGAGACTTATATAAAAAAATTAAAAATATTTAAATAGAATTTTTAAAAAAATTGACAAAAAATTCCTGATATTATAATATTTTTATAAAATAGAAAAAGGGGAAATACATGAATACAAAAGAAAAAATAATTAATTTTATAAAAAATGAAATAGTATTATCTATTGCAATTATTTTTACAATAATTACATGTTTTTTTGTACCAATAGATGAAGAATACATAAATTATTTTGACTATAATACATTAATTTGTTTATTTTGCATGTTAGCAGTTGTTGCAGGATTAAAAAGTACAAATATATTTGAGTTAATATCAAGAAAAATGATAGGTTTATTTCATACAAGAAGGTCAGTAATATATGTATTAGTATTTGGAACTTTTTTCTTTGATATGATAGTTGCAAATGATATGTCATTAATAACATTTTTGCCATTAACATATATAGTTTTACATTCAACAAAAAACGATAAATACTTAGCTTTTACATTTATAATGCAAACCATAGCTGCTAATATGGGTGGAATGATTACTCCATATGGTAATCCTCAAAATTTATATTTATATTCCTATTACAATATTGGAACAACAGAATTTTTTAGTATATTACTAATACAATCAGTAACAGTGGCATTACTTTTGTATATTTGTTGTGCGTTTATAAACAATGAACCATTAAAATTAAGAAAAAACTCTAAAATAATAGTAAGTAAAAGAGAATTATATATTTATTCAATACTATTTGTTCTGGTAATACTTTCAATTTTTAGAGTTATATCATATTTTATAACTTCAGCAATTGTAATATTAACTATTCTAATTTTTGACAAAAAGAGATTTAAACAAGTAGATTATGCCTTAATTGCAACCTTTTGTGTATTCTTTATATTTTCTGGAAACATTTCAAGAATAACTATAATTAAAGAGTTTATATCAAAAATTGTAGTTAAAAATACATTATTGGCAGGTATACTATCTTGTCAGTTTATAAGCAATGTACCAACAGCAATATTTTTGTCTAAATTTACCACTAATTATAGAGAATTACTAATATCAGTAAATATAGGATCGTTAGGAATATTAATATCATCATTAGCAAGTTTAATAACATTAAAGGAATTTTTAAAACATCAACCAAAAAAAATTTGGAAATATTTAGGAATGTTTACATTATTTAATACAATATTTTTAGTTGTACTTTTATTAGTAACTAATTTATAATTAAATACTTCAAAGGAAATAAATTAGTTAAATAAGATAGTGCAATTTTTATCATGAGAGTTTAAAGAAGAATAAAAATGCTAGTAAACAAAGTAAATTATGTAGATACAATAGAAGTAGTAAGAGTAGCAAATAAAAAAACAGAGATACATTTCCACAAATGGAAGATATACTGTTAGAGAATATACAGTAGAAATATTAGAAGAATTTTTAAATTAAAACCAAAGGTCTATTTCTAGTTGAAATAGACCTCATATTTTAATCATTTATAATAATTATTTTTTATGTACTAATTGATAGATTGTAACAGTGTTTGCTATTATATTGAAAAAATCGAATAGAGCAGACGTATAAGCATGTATTATAAATTCATATATTAGCCACATAATCATAGTAAATATAATTAAAAACTTAAGTTTTATAGTATCTTTAACATTCATAAAACAAGTATATACCACAGTAGATATTAAAGGAAGCAGACCTAAAAAACCTAAATTGTTAAATGATAAGGATAAAACTATAGAAATTAAAATTATTATCATTTTAATATTATTTGTAAGCTTATCTTTATAACATAAAATATTTCTAATAATACTAATTAAATTTACAATAGCGCCAGTAAAACCACCAAGTATTAAATCACTAATTGTAAAACACAATATCTGTAATGTTTGTATATATATTATTTTTCTTCTATTCTTTACTATTCCAGAACAGACCATTAATATTGATCCAATAAGTGCAACAACATTCCCACATATAAGTTGTAACATAAGAACCTCGCTTTGTAAAATTATATACTTATTATATTATACACTAAAATAATCGTTTGTAAATAAATATATTTGTGATATAATTTAAAACAATAAACATTATAGGAGGGAATATGAAATTTACTACACTTTGTTACATAGAAAAAGATAATAAATATTTAATGTTATATAGAAATAAAAAGGAAAATGATTTAAATAAAGGTAAGTGGATTGGTGTAGGAGGAAAATTTGAAGAAAAAGAATCTCCAGAAGAATGTTTGCTTAGAGAAGTGAAAGAAGAAACAGGTTTAACTCTTATAGAATATAAATTAAGATGCTTAGTAACTTTTGTATCAGATAAATGGGAAACAGAGCATATGTATGTATATACAGCAAATAAATTTGAAGGAAAACTACAAAAATGTAACGAAGGAACTTTAGAATGGATAGATAAAGATAAAATATGGAATTTAAACATGTGGGAAGGAGATAGACTATTTCTAGAAAAAATTCAACAAGAAAAAGATTTTTTTACTATAAAAGTAGAATATAAGGGAGATAAATTGGTTAAGTAAGTTAGACCATTTTAATTACAACATTTTAGGGAGGAATATAAATGATAGCAAATAAATTAAATTATGGAGACACAATAGGAGTAGTAGGAGTAGCAAATAGTTTAGAGTTATATAATAGATATGAGGATTTTTATAGAGCAGAAAAACTTTTTAAAAGTAAAGGATTTAAAGTAAAAAGAGGAAAATATGTATTAGAAAATTATTATGGTACAGCTGGAACTAAAGAACAAAAAGCAGAAGACATGATGAATATGTTTAAAGATGAAGAAGTAAAAGCTATTATATGTCTTGAAGGAGGACAAAATTGTAATACATTTATTGATTTATTAGATTATGATGTAATAAAACAAAATCCAAAAATCATTACAGGTTATAGTGATGTAACAGTTTTATTACAAGCAATCTATAATAAAACAGGATTAGTAACATTTCATGGTTCAACTTTTGTATGTTTTGGAGAAGAAGATGCGGAAGAAAAATATAAAGAATTCGAGAGAACATTTATAAATAAAAAAATAGGAAAATTTATTACAGGTAATAAAAGAATAATAAGAGAAGGAAATGTAGAGGGAAAGATTATAGGAACTAATTTGGGATCTATGATGTATCTTTTAGGAACAGAATATTTACCAGATATGCAAGATAATATACTATTAATTGAAAGTTACAGAACATCACCAAATGAATGTCAAAGAAGATTTGCACATTTGAAACAGTATGGAATATTTGATAAAATTAAAGGAATCATTGTTGGATATAATTATGATTTACAAAAAAATGGTGATATATTTCCGCAAATGGAGGATATACTTTTAGAATATACAAAAGAATATAATTTTCCAATTATAAAATGTAATGATTTTGGACATAGAATAGTAAATTCAGTTATTCCTATAGGACTAACTGCAAAAATAAATTGTGACAAAAGCAATGTAGAAATATTAGAAGAATTTTTAAAGTAATGAAAAAAGCGTGTTTCTTTTGAAACACGCTTTTGCTAAATCAAAAAATTGATTTAGTTTGAGAAAAGTAAGGTCATTTATTCTTATTTTCATACAGATGTGATAATACATAACAAATCCCTTCATTGAAACCATGGTTGAAACCAGATTCATAACCCGACATTCCTCCAAGGAAGTACTCATCTTTCCATTTTTTGCCGCCAATTTTGCCACCGACATCACCACCGACATCGCCACCGATATTGCCACCGACATTGCCACCGATATTGCCATAGACATCGTGTTTGACATTGCCACCGACATAGCCATCAACATCGTGTTTGACATAGCAACCGACATTGCCATCGACACCGTATTTGACATTGCCACCGACATTGCCACCGACATTGCCACCGACATTGCCACCGACATCGTGTTTGACATTGCCACCGACATTGCCACAGACATCGTGTTTGACATTGCCACCGATACTGCCATCGACATTGCCACCAATATTGCCACCGACATTGCCATCAATATTGCCACCGACATCGTGTTTGACATTGTTGTGGACAGAAGTAATTTTTGTTTCGTCTTTCTTAGTATTAGACATAATAATACCTCCTGATTTTAGAACATTACTAAAATAATAGCAATGATTTCTAAAACTGTACAATTTTATCCGCTGTACCAACGGAAGATAAGTGTATTATATTATATTTTACATAAAATTGCAACATTTAAAAGAAAAATCAAAAATCTTTTTTTGAATTTTAATATTAATTTAATTTTTGCTATTTATAATATGAATATCAACAAAGGAAAGACTAATATTAATATCACCCTAAATGTAGGTAAAGAAGAGATTTATTCACTTCCATGAAAAGTCTCATCTTCCTACATAAATAATAAAACAACTTTAATTGCTTAAATTAAGCAATAGTGATATAATTTAAAAGTGAGGATAAAATATGAAAATATTGATAGTAGAAGATGATAGAATATTATCAGATACAATAAAGCAATGTATATGCAATAAATTTGATACTGAGCAAGCATATGATGGATATGAAGCATATATGCTTGCAAAAGAAAATATATATGATGCAATTATACTAGATTTAATGCTTCCAGAGATATCTGGTTATGATGTACTTATGAAATTAAGAAAAGAAAAAATTCTTACTCCAGTACTTATACTAACAGCAAAAGATACATTAAATGATAAATTAAAAGGATTTAGACTTCGGAGCTGACGATTACTTAGTAAAACCATTTGAAAGAGAGGAGCTTTTAGCCAGGTTAGAAGCAATAATCAGAAGAACAACTGGTTCATACAAAGAAGATACAATAAAATTTAAAGATTTAAAATTAAATATAAAAAATAGAAAAGCATTTATAAAAGATAAAGAAGTAATTCTTCAAGGTAAACAATTTGATATTTTAGAATATTTAATAAATTCAAAAGGAACAATTATAACAAAAGAGCAAATATTTGATAGAATATGGGGATTTGATTCATACACAACAACAAATGTCGTGGAGGTTTATGCAAGTGGGCTCAGGAAAACATTAAAAAAATATGATTATGATAAATATATAAAAACAATTCGTGGCGTAGGTTATATGATAATAGAGTAAGAGGTAATAATGAGTGAACAACAACTAATAAAAAAACAATTAATTAAAAATATGTTCTATACATTTATAGTATTTGCAATAATACTCATTTTTTTTGATGCAATAATATATAATCAAGTATCATTTTCACTATATAAATCAATAGATAAAGAACTTTTAAAAACAGCAAAAAACTGTGGAAACAATATAGTTTATGAAGAGTTTATTGAAGGAGCAAAAATTGCATTTATTGAAACAAAAATAAATCCAAGATTAATATGTATTGTAAGAAATACCGTAGGGGATATTTTAAATAGCGAAAATATTGGTAGATTTTATAATGATTACTTAGATGATGTGACTTTTGATAAAACAAATATAGACGAAATATATGAAATCAAAGTTCAAGATAAATATAATTATAGGGGGATAACATTAAAATTTAATGAATTAGGAGGACAGGAAATATACATACAGCTTCTTGCAAATGTGGACGGTGAAGTAGAAACAATAAGTAACATGACAAACACATTATTATTAGGAAGTTTAGTAATAATATGTATTGCAATTATAAGCTCATATATATTATCTAAAATGACATTACAACCAATAATGGACTCTTGGAAAAAGCAAACAGAATTTGTTCAAAATGCAGCGCATGAGCTTAGAACACCACTTACAATAATACAAGCAAAACAAGAATTATTATTGCAAGAACCTGAAAGTAAAATTATAGATAAATCTGAAGATATTAATATTATACTTAAAGAAACAAAAAGATTAACAAAATTAATAAAAGAATTAATGATACTTGCTATGGCTGATTCAAACGAATTAAAAATGAAAAAAGAAAAAACTGACATAGATAAACTAATAAGAGAAGTAGTAATACCATATAAAGACTATGCAGAATTGCAAGAAAAAGAAATAAATATGGATTTAAAATTTAATAAAGAGATTAATATAGACTCGAACAAAATTAACCAACTAATGATAATTATTTTAGACAATGCTATAAAATACACTTCTAAGAAAGATAAAATAGAAATAAAAACATATCATAAAGATGGAAAATGTGTAATAGAGGTATTAGATACTGGAATAGGAATAAGCAAGGAAGCGGCAAAACACGTATTTGATAGATTTTATAGAGAAGACAAAGCACGATCAAGAGAAAAAGGAGGAACAGGACTTCGGACTCTCAATAGCAAATACAATAGTAAATTTGCATGGTGGAAATATAAAAATAGTACCAAACGAGCCAAAAGGAACAAAAATACTAATAAAGCTTTGAGAAAAAAATTTGGTGCAAAAGGGGCCTGGCCCCTTTTGCACCAAAATTTTTTAGTCTGAAAGTTTGCTATAAATAGCAATTGACCAAAGACCTGCAATTCCTACAAGGATATATATTATTCTTGTTAGTACAGATAAGCTTCCAAAAATTGCATCTACTAAATTGAATTCAAATAAACCAACTAGTAGCCAATTGATAGCACCAATTATAACAAGTGTAAGTGCAATTATATTTATATATTTCATCGCAAAAAACCTCCATTCTGTTTGTGTTTTATATTATTGTATCCAATATTCTTTATAATTATACATATTACTACAAAAACATTGATTTTTGAATGTTTTTAAAATATAATTCATAAATAAGGAGATAATAATGTTAAAGAAAAATGAAGAATATGTAGTAAATATAATAGATGATGGTTTTCAAGGTGAAGGAATTGCAAAAATTGATGGAATGACAGTATTTATAGAAAATGCAATAAAAGGTGAAAAAATTAAAATTAAAATTTTGAAAGTACAAACAAATTTTGCATATGGTAAAATAATTGAAATTTTAGAAAAATCTGTAAATAGAGTAAATAAAGAAGATTGTGCTACATATAAAAGATGTGGAGGATGTAATTTAAGGCATATTAATTATCAAGAAACATTAAAAATAAAAAAGGCTGTTGTAGAAAATTGTTTTTACAAGGCTTTAAAAAGAAACGTACAAGTAAATAATGTTATAGGAATGAAAAATCCATTATACTATAGAAATAAACTCCAATATCCAGTAGGAGTTGACAAAGATCAAAAACCAATAATGGGAATTTATTCTACTAGAACACATAATATTATTCCAACAAATGAATGTTTTATTCAAAATAAAGAATGTCAAATTATAGCAAATGATATTTTTGAATTTATAAAAGAAAATAATATTAAAGCATACGATGAAAAGAATTTAAAAGGTACAGTAAGACACATAATCATAAGAATTGGTGTAAAAACAAACGAAGTACTAGTAATATTAGTTTTAAATGACAATAATTTTAAGAAAGAAAAAGAATTAGTAGAAATTTTAACAAAAAAACATAAAAATATAAAAGCAATTGTTAAAAATTTTAACACAAAAAATACAAATGTCATTTTAGGTAAAAAAACAGAAGTAATATATGGAGAACGGATATATTTATGATATATTAGGAGACTATAAATTTAAAATATCTCCATTATCATTTTATCAAGTTAATCCAGTACAAACAGAGATATTATACAATACTGCAATTAAATTTGTAGTGGAAGACGATTTTGTCTGCTCGCAAAACAACAATATGGCACTTGACTTATACTGTGGAATAGGAACAATTGGAATTTTTACATCAAAATATTTTAAAAAAGTATATGGAATTGAAATAGTAGAGCAAGCAATAGAAGATGCAAAATATAATGCAAAAATAAATTATATTGACAATATAGAATTTTTTGCAGGAGATGTAGAAGAAATTTTGCCTAAAATTATAGAAAAAGATAATATAAAACCTAACACAGTATTTGTTGATCCACCAAGAAAAGGATTAGATAAAAAAACAATTAGAATATTGCAAGAGTTAAAACCAAGCAAAATAATATATATTAGTTGTAACCCAGCAACACTTGCAAGAGATATTGCTTTATTAGAAGAAAATTATAACATAGAAGAAGTGCAGCCAGTAGATATGTTTCCATATACAAGCCACGTGGAGTGTGTAGCAATGTTACAATTAAAATTACGGAACCATTTTAAAATAGAAATTTATAGGAGGAATTATGATTAATGTTGAAAAAATACAAGATTATAACTATGAAGGTCAACGATTATTATTTAAAAAATCAAAAAGGTTAGATTTTGATAGATTTACCATACTGTTTATTGAAGAATTTGATGATGATTATTTAAATCTAGCAATAAATATCAAAGCTAAAAATGAAAAGGAATTTAGTGAAGATTTTATAAAAATTAAGAAAATAATGAATGAGAACAAAAGAAAGGCATCAGTATTTATTAATAATAATGTATTATTAAATACTGTGGATTTTAAAGCAAAAGGACTTGAAGTGTCAGATAATAGTGTATGGCTTATAAAAGATAATCTGAAAAATGTCATTAGATATGAAAGCAAAATACCTATTAATATTTCAATAATAAGTAAAAAAGAAGAAAAAGAATATTCTAAAATAGTTGGAAATGGTTTTTTAAGAAATAATAAAGAAGATCCTTATGATGGATTATCTGAAAGTGTAATTGAAGCGATAAATAGAAGTTGTTACATAAACAACAAATTCATTACAGAACACTATGTAGCTAAATATCAAGAACGAATAATTGGAACTATTACAATTATGTATGAAAAAGAAATTGCTTATATCTACAATGTTACTACAGATATAAATTATAGAAAAATGGGAATTTGTAAAAATTTGATGTTATATGTATTTAAAAGATTAACAGAAATAGGAATTGATAAAGTGGTATTACAAACAGAAACAGGTTTTTATCCAGAAAAAATTTATAAAAATATGGGTTTTAAAGAGCTATTTAAAGGTGTGAAATATACAGAAAAATAAATAAAAGCATTTTTTATCTTCCATATGAATTTTAATGTGCTTTATAAAATCAAGTCAAGATTAAAATAAATGTGCTGTTGCACAACATTGACATAATTCAAAAATATATTATTTTTCTATTAAGAGGATTTAAAAATAAAAAATCTAACGTAAAAATATCTTTAGAAAGCATGTAAAATTGACGTAAATGTAAAAATATGGTATAATAAATTAGTATTTAAATTAAATGTTACGAGGTGACAAATGGGCGAAGATACAGAAAATATTTTTAGATTATATATTTTGACTAATTTTGATGAAATGGTAAAAAGAAAAAATATACAAGAAATTATTGAATTCATAAATAATCCTGGAAGAATGGCAATGTTTTTAAACCAGTTAAATGCAAGTAAAGAAATTTTAGAAGTACCAGCTCATAGAGAGCAAATCGAAGAATGTTTAATATCTATAATGAAATCTATTATTAATTCAATAAGAGAAGGAGAAACAGGAATAAAACTAGAATATTTAGAAAATGGATTAAAGATGAGTATAGATAGTTCCAAAAAAGCAGAAGAAACAATTCTACAATTTTATGAAAATTCTTATAATTTCATAAAAAGAGGTAATACAGGAGAAGAATTAAAAAAAGTACAAGGAAATCTTAATGAAAGTAAAATAACCACTCATAGTAAGGAAATCCTAAAATCTTCGGATGATATAACAAACATCTCTTCTATAAAAATATTAGATAAAGAAGGTTTTGTTGTTGAAAGTATACAACAAACAGCTGGTGAAAATGAAACCCATATAAAAAGAACTGGTTTAAATGTTATTACTGAAAGTGATAATTCAATAAAATGGAATGGAAATCCATTCAAACTAAATAAGGAAGAAGCAACTAATGAGGACTTTTGTAATCAAATGGTAAAAACGATAAACAAATATCCGAAAACAAAAGAATATTATGAAAATTTAGTAGGAAAAGATTTAGTAAAAAAGTCTTTAGAGAATGCACTTGAAAAATAATAATTTAAAAATAAATTAATAACACAGTGTAAATAATTAATGTTATAAATTTAAAAGCTAATAGTAATTATGAACTATTAGCTTTTAAGTTAGTTACATAGATTAATTCTTATTTGTTTTAGTTGCTTAACACCTCTTGATTGTTCTGCAATTATATTTTTTGCAACCGCTTCTAATCTTTTATCAATAGGATATTTAAGCAAATTATTACACATTTCTATTGCACCTTCATGATGTGGAATCATTTCATTAGTAAAGTTTAAATTAATATTATTACATCTTGGAGCAGATCTCATTCTATAAACCATATTTTCAGTAATTTCCCTATATTTACTAAAATACATATTTACATCTCTACATGTATTATTAACACATCTAGTAATTGCAGCAATCTCACGCATTTGCTTAATTCCTTTTGTTTGCATTCTAATGATGTCATGGGCAATTTCTTGCAAAGGTCTATAAGAAGTAAATTTTAATAAATTTTGACACATATATATAGCTGCTTGGTGATGAGGAATCATACACTCTATAAAATCTAATGTAATACTGTTAGTTGGCGATTTTGAAAGCATTTTACAAGCCATAGTGCATAGAATTTTATCAAATCTTTCTAGATACATTTTAGTATTGTTATATAAATTACAATCCATACAAAAACACTCCTTTTTCATTATGATATGAATAATAAAATAATTATGAGAATGTCCTTAATTCGATAAATTGTAATTTGTAGGATTAAATTTATTGAAAACAAAGAATGGGTGAAAAAGGGGCCTGGCCCCTTTTTCACCCAATTCATACAAACAACAATTTTATTGATTTACTGATTTTTTTAAAAAGTAGTAATAATTGTTTTTAATAATTTGCTATTAATTTATCTATATGATAAAATAAAAAAACAAGTGAGGAGTTAGATTTATATGTGGATTTTATATACTATAATTATTATATTCCTAATATTAATTGGAATATCAAAATTAATTTTAAACATTGTGTTTGGGAAGAGATGTGATGGAAATCCAAAGCTTAAATACTTTACAGTAGATGACTTTGAGGGATTAAATGCAAGCCCTATTGAATTCAAATCTAACAAAGGGCAAATGCTAAGGGGAAATATATATACATATTCAGGAGTAAAAGAATATAAAGGACTTATAGTATTTGTTCATGGTATGGGAGGAGGACACTTAAGTTATACAACTGAAATAAATACACTTGCAAAAGCAGGATTTATTGTTATTGCATATGATAACACAGGAACATGTAGCTCAGAAGGTAAAAATTTAAAAGGCTTTTTCCAATCAGTAATTGATTTAAAATATGCATTGAAATTTATAGAAGAAAATGATGACTTAAACAAGTATTCTATTGAATTAGTAGGACATTCTTGGGGTGCATATGCAGTATGCCAAGTATTACAATTTAAAACTAATGTAAAAGCAGTTGTTGCAATGTCTGGATTTAATAATAGTTCAAAACTAATTTGTGATTCTGCAAGAGTTGAAACAAATGTTAATTTAAGCTTTTTAAGACCATTTATAATAATTGTTAATTTACTTACATTCGGTAAAAAAGGAATAATAAATACAGTTGATATTTTAAAAGATACAAAAACGCCAGTACTATTATTACATGGTAAATCAGATACTACAGTTTCTTTAGACAACAGTCTTATATTAAACAAAGAAATAACACAAAAAAATAGTAATTTAAAATGCATAGCATATGAAGGAAGATTTCATAATGTATATCAAACAAAAGAATCTGAGGAGTACTTAAATACTACTTTTGCTAATCTTTCAGAATTAAGTAAGAAATATAAAGGAAAAATTCCAGAAGAAGAAAGTAATAAAATATATGATAATATTAACTATAAAAAGATGACAGAGGAAGATGAAGATGTTATGAATACAATAGTTAAATTTTTAGAAGAAAATATAAAATAGGAGGTTTTTATGAAAGTTGCAATAGGACAAGATAGTCATAGAATAGATTATGAAAATAAAGAAAAAAAACTATTACTTGGAGGAGTAGAATTTGATGAAGAGTATTCTTTAAATGGAAATAGTGATGCAGATGTTGTACTTCATGCTGTAGCAAATGCAGTATCTGGAATTACATGTAAAAATATAATAGGAAAAATAGCTGATGATATGTGCAAACAAGGGAGCAAGGACAGCAAAGAATATTTAAAAGAGGCTCTTAAGTATTTAGAAGAAAAAATTATACATGTATCAATATCAATAGAATGTAAAGTTCCCAAAATAACTCCTAAAATAGAAGAGATGAGAAAAAATATTGCAAGGATATTAAATATATCTGAAAATTCTGTAGGAATAACTGCAACTACAGGAGAGGAACTAACTGAATTTGGTAAAGGAAATGGAATTGCTACAATAGCAATAATCACTGTAGAATAAGGGGAATTTATGGATAAAGTTTATATAAAAGCAAGGGCAAGGGTAAATTTGAGTCTAGAAGTATTAAATAAAAGAGAAGATAATTATCATGATTTAAAATCTGTGTTTCAAAAAATAAATTTATATGATGAAATATATATATATAAAACTAAAAATGATGATTTTAAATTAGATACTAATATTGAAGAATTAAATAGTAAAGATAATATCATATATAAAGCATATATAAAACTTAAAAAGAGATTTAAGAAAATTTCAGGAGTAAAAGTAGTTTTAAATAAACGAATACCTATGCAAGCGGGACTTGCAGGAGGAAGTACAGATTGTGCAAGTTTTATAATAGGAATGAATAAACTATTTGATTTGAATTTAAGTAAAAGTGAAATTATTGATTTAGGAAAAAATCTAGGAGCGGATGTAGTACCATGTATGTATAATAAAGCAGTTTTAGCAGAAGGAATAGGAGATATTATAACTAAAATAAATACAAATTTTAAGTATTATATTTTGGTTATAAAACCTGAGCTTTCATGCAATACAAAAGAGATGTATAATAAATTAGACAGCATACAAAGAAGTTTAAAAATGGATGTTGCAGAAAGTTTGATTAATGCTTTAGAGAATAATAATATTGAATTATTAGCAAATAACCTATATAATTCATTTGAAGAGGTTGTAGATGCAAAATTAATAAAAGATCAACTTATAAATAACAGGGCACTAGGAGCACTACTGTCAGGCTCTGGATCATGTGTTTTTGGTATATTTAGAAATAAAGAAGATGCAAAATTTGCATATAAAAATTTAAAGGATAAATATAAAACATACATATGTACCTCATATAATTCTTTGAGGGGGAAAATATTGTGATATCAAATAAAACAGTAACAGGAATAATATTAGTGGCAGGAAACAGTACAAGATTTGGAAGGAATAGGAACAAAAACTTTGAACTTATAAATGGTAAAACTATATTGTCATATAGCATAAATGCTTTTGATAAGAATTTATATATTGATAGTATAATTGTAGTTATAAAACAAGACGATAGACAAATTATTGAAAAAATTATAAATGAAGAAGAAATTAATAAAAAAATAGATATAGTAATAGGTGGAAGTTCAAGACAAGAATCAGTATATAATGCAATAAAGGTTGCAGCATCTGATATTGTAATTATTCATGATGCAGCAAGACCTGCAATAAAGCAAGAATATATAAATAAATGTATTAAAGAAATGATTGAGTTTAAAGGTGTAACAATAGGAGTAAAGTCTAAAGATACAATAAAGATTACTGATGATAATGGAATAATAATTAATACTACAAAAAGAAGTAATACATGGATTGTACAAACACCACAATGCTTTAATAGAAAAATCCTATTAGATTTACATGAGAAATATAAAGAAATGGAAGTAACAGATGATTGTATGATTCTTGAAAAAGGTGGATATAAAGTTAAAATAATAGAAGGAGATTATACAAACATAAAAGTAACAACATATGATGATATTAATATAATTAAAGAATTTTTAAATATTATATAATACAAATTGCAAACGTTGTAGGGGTCGCACCCTAGGGCGACCCGCAAATTGAGAATGTTATAAATAAACCTATTGCAAATGTTTGTAGAGGCGGAATCAATTTCTGCCCTAAAAGCAAACATTTCGGGCAGATATGGAATCTGTCCCTACAGATTTGAAAATAATTATTATAAATATTAAAAGAAAGTGGGAGTAAATAAGATGAAAAAACGCGTTAGCATATTTGGTTCAACTGGGTCAATTGGTACAAGTACATTAAATGTAATTAGAAATAATAAAGAAATTTTTGAAGTAGTAAGTTTAGTTGCAGGAAACAATATTGAAAAATTAATAGAGCAAATAAATGAATTTAGTCCTAAACATGTATATATTAAATCAGAAGAAAACAGTAAAATTTTAAAGTCAAAATTTAAAGATTTAGATGTATATTATGGAACACAAGGAATGAAAGATATATCAAATTTAACTGATTATGATATTGCAGTATCTGCACTTGTTGGAATTGCAGGACTAGAACCTACATATAACATGATAAAACACGGTAAAACAGTAGCACTTGCAAATAAGGAGGTATTAGTTGCAGGAGGAGAGTTAATTATAAATACTGCAAAAGAAAAAAATGCAACATTACTTACTGTAGATAGTGAACACAGTGCAATTATGCAATGCTTAAATGGTGAAAAGAATAATCCAATTGATAAAATCTTACTTACTGCATCAGGTGGACCATTTTTTGACAAAAAAATAACAGATGATATAACAGTAGATGATGCTTTAAATCATCCAACATGGAATATGGGTAAAAAAGTAACAATAGATTCATCTACAATGATGAATAAGGGATTTGAAGTAATAGAGGCAAAATGGTTATTTAATGTAGAACCAGATAAAATTCAAGTTGTTGTACATAGAAAAAGTTTAGTGCATTCTATGGTACAATTTGAAGATGGAACAATTATGGCTAATATTGGAGTGCATTCAATGGAGATTCCAATAGCATATGCATTAAATTATCCAAATAGATTAAAGAATAATTTAGAAAAATTAGATTTGTTTGAAGTGAAAACTCTCGAATTTGAAAAACCGGATTTAGAAAAATTCAAGTGTTTAAAATTGGCTTTTGATGCAATAAAAAAAGGACACAGCTATCAAGTTGTATTAAATGCAGCAGATGAAGTATTAGTAAATGCCTTTTTAGATAAGAAAATAAAATATACAGATATTCCTAATATGATTGAAAAAATGTTAGAAATTCATAAAGGAGAAAAATTAGACACAATAGAAAAAATACTTGAATTAGATAGAAAAACAAGAGAAAAAACAAAAAAATTAATAAATATATAGGAGTAAATATGAAAATAGGAATAGACATAGACGGAGTATTAACAGATATATCAAGATTTTATCTCGATTATGGAGCAAAATTTGCTTTTGAAAATAATATAGATAAAATATTAAATCCTGACGGATATGAAATTGAGGATATATTAGATTTAGAAGAAGGTGCACATAAAGAGTTTTGGGAAAAATATGATGATTATTATACTAAAAATGTATATACAAGAGAATTTGCATCTGAGATAATAAAAAAATTAAAAGATAACGGAAATGAAATACATATAATAACTGCAAGAAACCCTAAATATGAAAATGGAGAGAATTGGACAATAGACTGGCTAAAAGAAAACAGTATATATTATGATAAATTGGTATTTACAGATAAAAAACTAGAATATTGCAAATGTAATAATATAGATTTAATGATAGAAGATAATTCTAATACGATTTTTAAAATATCTAAATTAATACCAGTAATATGTTTTGATAATAGATATAACCAAAATTGTAAAGGTAATAACATAATAAGATGCTATAGCTGGTATGATATTTATAGTAAAATCAAAAAAATATGGAAGTAACTAAGATAAAAGTTACTTCCTTTTTCAATATTTATCTATAACAGGAATATAAATATTAGTCGTAATTTTTCCAACGTATTCTTCTACATCAGGAACATCATCTAGATTGTAACCTAAATATGGTATAATACATGCATAAATCATATTAGTAAAGTTAGAAATATCAGTTGCTTTTCTACTTTCTATACTAAATTCTAAAAAAGTTTTATTTTTGATATTATAAACCTTACTTCCTTTAAATTTGTGTGTGCTTGCGATATGATATGTAGCCATTTTTGGAACTTCTGTAAACTTATCATATTCCACAATTCCATATCTTTTATCTTCAAAAATAAAATCTTTATCTGCAAGCATTTCATCCCAAAATGGAGAAGCAATATCTGGAATAATATCTATTGGCATTGTTTTACTTACACTATATAGATTAAAACTTGTATTTTTAACAATTGAATAATTTATTTCTTCAATAGATTTATTAATTTTAGTAAAATCAAAAACAGGTAAAGCTTTTAAATTATCTCTATTTTTTATAATATTTTTTGGACTAAATCCCATCATTTTTTTAAAAGCTCTTCCAAAAGAAGTAGCTGATTCATATCCATATTTTAAAGCAACATCTATAACCTTTGTTCCATTTAACAAGTCAGTACAAGCTACTGTTAGTTTTCTTTTTCTTATATACTCAGATAAAGACATATTAGTTACAAAATAAAATATTCTATGAAGGGAATATTCATTAACACATAATATATGAGAAAGAGTTTTATATTCTAATTCTTTATCCAAATTATTTTCTATATATTCAATTAATTTATTTAATTTATCTATACTTCCGTTTAAACATAAAAATCTTTATACACTCCTATATACAATTATAACATATTTACATAAATTTGAATAGAGTTTCAAAACTAAAAAGTTAAATTTTATAAAAAAGTAAATTTAAATATAAAAATAAACCTGTTATCTACTTAATAAGATAAATAAGGTAGAAAAGAAGTAGATTAAAAAATCAGAATATAGATAAGAGAGTAATTTATTTTACGATGCTTTTATTTTACCATGCTTTTATTTTATTAATATGTAAATTACATAAAAAACCTTATAATTATTGTAAACTTATAATATAATTACTGAAAATGCAAGGTTGCATTGCATTTTGGACAAAAGGTATTTTAAAATTTATTATAATTAATAACAGAAAGGAGTTACTTTATGAATTTACGGTTAGATCCGAAAAAAGAAGAATTAGTTATACAAAATACAGGGCTTGTACATTTTCTGGTAAATAAATTAGGTGTGCCACCTAATGAATTCGATGATGTTGTTTCTGTTGGTGAAATCGGTTTAATTAAAGCAGCTACTACATTCGACAATTCTAAAAATATAAAATTTGCAACATATGCAACTAAATGTATAAATAACGAGATTTTTATGTATTTTAGAAGGGAACAAAAGCATATTGGTCAGATATCTCTACAGGGAACAATTTCATATGATAAAGATGGAAATGAGCGTACATTAGCTGATATAATTTCTGCTGAAGAGAAAGATATTACAGAAAAGATTGAAGCAATTTTAGCGTTTGAAAAGCTTGTTAGCATTGTATTAAATCTTTTAAAATCAAAAGAAAGGATAGTAATGCTATATTGGATGGCAGGGAATGACCAACAATATATTGCTGAAATTTTTGATAATACACAGAGTTATATTTCAAGACTAGAAAAGCGTTTAATTAACAAGATAAAGTCGTATTTTTCTACTACAGAACAATTTAAGGAGGTTTTTTCAATGTCAATGGTAGATCATTCATACAAAATTACTTTTTCCTCAGAAGATGTAAGTAGTTTTAATAAAATTTTTGCTAAGATTTTAACAAAATTAACATCTTTTGAGAGTATACCAGATTTTAAGGTTAGTTGCACAAAAGAACGGACTATAATTCAATTACCTGCAGATCCTGAGTCTTTTAATTTTATAGCAAAAATTGTCGAAGAAATAGATGAATTTGTACTAACATTTGGTTTAAGTAAAAAATCTTCTAAAGGTCAGTATAAATCATCTAAATTAATCCAAAAAGAAAGCATGTTGGATATAAAAGCAGATGAAATAAATTCGACAATACAGCATAATAACGATTCAAAATATGGTAAAGAAATAGAAAAAGTAGAATCCATAGAAACTAACAAAACTAATGAAGATTTATCTAAAACAGATGCAAATTCAGTAAAAGAAGCCAATAAGGTTAAGCAAGTAAGAGATTATATGTTAAGTAGAGAATCCTTTACTGTTAAAGAATTAAATGAAAAATTTCCTGAATTAGATAAGGGAAGTATTGGAAATGCATTACATCTTGCTAAAAGAAAAGGATTAATAAAACCTATAGCTAGAGGTAAATATATAGTAAATAAAGATTAAAATACCGAAAACATTGCTATTACAGTTAATAGCAATGTTTTTATATAATAAAATTTCAAGATATGAATATTTTTCGGAATTATCTCTTTTTAAATTTTTCCAGTTAAAAATAAAATCAACAAAACTAATATCAAAAAAGTAGAGAAACACCTTTTAATTAGATGTATAGTATGATTAGATATCTAATTGGAGGTGTTTTTAATATGAACATATACAATTTTAATAAAAACATTAATGGAATTAATAATTTAAATGAAGGAGAATATACAAATTCTATGCTAAGTAATATTGAAAACAATATAGCAAATAATTTAAATATGAATTTAGATAATAAAAATCCATATATAAATAAAGAAATAAAATTTTAAGGAAATTAACAAATGAAGAAAAATGTAATAACAATTGGATTAAAAGGAACAAAAAGATATATATTTTTGCTCCTTATTTTGAGTATAGTAATTTCATATCTAACCTTGCAAACAGCAATATATGTAAAATATGCTATAGATAATGTTATTAACAATAATTATGAAGAATTACCTTTAATTCTTAAAGGAATATTAACTAAAAATTACATATATGATTTATTAATAATATCTACAATCATAATATTAATAAATAGTATATTAATGATTATGAGTTATTTTAGGAATGTGATAACAAGTAAATTTAAACTTAAAATAAATAGTAATGTAAAACTAGAGTTATATAGGCATGTTTTAAATTTAGAATATAAGAGTTATAACTCTTATGATAAAACTGAAATTTTACAAAGAATAACAGAAGACAGTGATATTTATTCTAACTTTTTTAACAATCAATTTAATATGATAATAGATATTATATTCTTAAGTATATTTATAATAACAGAAACAATTAGTTTAAATATTGCAATAACAATATATTTTGTAATCACATTTTTTATTATGATTACATTTTCTTTATGGTATTTAAAAAGATTAGATAAACAAATAGATGAGTGCATTGCTACAAGAAAGAATTTATTAGGAACTACAATGCTAAATCTTAATAATTTTAAATTAATTAGAATGCTAAATAAACAAAATGAGGAAGAAAATAAGTATAAAAGACTAAACAAAGAATGTACTAAAAGCAATATTAAATTAATAAAATTAATTTTATTCTATGAGATAATGAGCGATCATATAACATATCTAAAAACTCCAATAATTTTTATAATAGGAGGAATATCTGTTATAAATGGAACAATGACTATTCGGAGGAATAACAGTATTATTAAATTATGCAGGAAAGATATTTGACTATTTTCTAGAATTAGGTGCAAATCTTGAATCAATTGATGACTTTTATGCTGTTAGTAAGAAAATAAGTAAAATGCTTAAGTTAAGAGAAGAAGACAAAAATAAAAAGTCATATAACTTAAATGGAGATATTATTTTTAGCAATGTTAATATATATGCTGAAAATAAATTAATGCTTAGAGATTTGAATTTTATTATAAAAAAAGGTGAAAAAATTGCAATTATTGGAAATAATGGAAGTGGAAAAAGTTTATTATCAAAAGCAATACTAAGATTTAATGATTACGATGGAAATATATATATAAATAATCATAATATAAATAGGTTAAACAAAAGCAATATTAGAGAATATGTTGATTTAGTAGAAGGAGATTCATATTTATTTAAAGGTACAATAATAGAAAATGTATTATTAAATGATAGTACTAATGAGAAAAAGTTAGTAATAGATAAAGTGCTTAAAGATTGTGAAGTATATGAAGATATTCAAAGATTCAAAGATAAAGAGAATACATTAATTGGAGAAAAGGGAACAAAACTTTCTGGAGGGCAAAAACAAAGAATATCAATTGCAAGAACCTTAGTAAAGGACAAGCCAATTCTTATATTTGATGAAGCATTAAATAAAATTGATAATTATACAAAAGAAAAGATATTAATGAATTTAATGAATAAATATAGTGAGAAGACAATGTTATTTATAACTCATGATTTAAGTATTATAGAATATGTAGATAGAATCATATATATAGATAATAAAACGAGCAATGTAGGAGAACATGAAGAATTAATAAATAAGAATTCGAAATATAAAGAATTAGTAAAAATGAATTATAATATAGGGGCAAAAGATGAAATTAAAAAATAATAAATTGAGAGATTTAAATAAAATGTATAAGGATGCACGGCCATCATAATAAGTTTATACAATTATTTTTACTTATTGTAGCAACGGTAATTATTGAAATTATATTAGTTACATATCTTACAAAAAAAATTATAAATATTGAGATTCCAAATAGAAATATAAAAGGAGTAATCATATATTCAATATTATATATTATAATCATATTAACACAAAGTTATATGGTTCTAAAGCATTGTGACATGAGATGTATTCTAGAAAGAATAATGCAGGGAGAATTAAGAGATAAAGTATTTAAAAAATTGCAAAAAATAAATACAAAGTTTTACGATGATAACTCAACAGGAACAATTTTACAGTTTATGCAAAATGATATAAATGATGCAGGGAGGCTGTTCCCAGATATAATAGTAGAAATGTACTTTATGGGACTTGTAAGATTCTTAATTATAGCTTTTTTCTTAATGCTTATTGATGTAAAAGTAACTTCATTAATTATGGGATTATACATAGTTGGATATGTAATAACTGTGTATTTTAACAAAAAAACGGTAAAAGAGATAAACGAAATAAGAAATATAAATATTCAAATTTATTCTTTAATAAATGAGGGAATACAGGGCTTTCTAACAATAAAAACATTAGAAATTATAAAAAAGAAAATTCAAGAACTAGAAAAAAAACTAAATGAATTTACATTAAAAAATAAAAACTTAGAGAAGATAGTTGGAATGTATAATAGTATATTTACATTTATAACATCTCTTGCAACACCTTTAATAATTATATTTACAGGAAATAACATCATTAAGGGTCTAGCAACATATGCAGAAATTATGTTATTAATTGACTATAGTTCAAACCTCAAATATGAATTTAATTGGTTTATAAAACATTTAACAGATTTTAATAAGGCATTTATTTCATATTCAAAGATATTATCATTTTTAGAATTAGAAAATGTAGAAGATGTTAATAAAGGACAAGAATTAAAAGAAATAAATTCTATAGAATTTAAAAATATAAATTTTTCATATAACGAAAATCAAAAAGCAATAAAAGAATTTAATTTAAAAATTAACGAAAATGACAAGATTGCTCTAGTTGGAAAAACTGGAAGTGGTAAAAGTACAATAACTAACTTATTGTGTAGATTTTATGAACCTACTGATGGGAAGATACTAATTAATGGGAACGATTATAGAAAATTTAGTATAGCTTCATTAAGAAATAATATAGGATATATAATGCAAGATGTACAAATAGTACCCTATACAATAATTGATAATATAAGATATGTTAATAAAGAAATTAAAGAAAATGAAATAGAAACTATATTTAAGAAACTAAAATTACATGATAAAATAATGAGTTTAAAAGATGGATATAATACAAATATTTTTAATAATATAGACATACTATCAAGTGGAGAAAGACAACTTATAAGTTTTGCAAGAATTATGGCTATAAATCCAGATTTAATAATACTAGATGAGGTAACATCTAACTTAAGTTATAATTCAGAGATACTTGTTAAAAATGCAATAAAAGAAGTAACAAAAGGAAAGATAAGTATAATTATAGCTCATAGATTAGAAACTATTAAGTTATGCAATAAGATTATTACTATGAAAGATGGAAAAATAGTATAAAAAGGAGCTTTTATGGAATTTAAAGAAGTAATAAATGAGAGACTAACAACATTAAAATACACAGATCAAAAAATAAAAAAAGAAGACTTAAATAAAATTATAAATAATGCTATAATTGCACCTTCTGCTAAAAACAGACAGCCCTGGAGATTTTATATATTAAATAAAAAAGAAAGAAATAAAATTGCAGATATGATGGATGCTTGGGAGAAAGGCATAAAAGAAAATGAGTTTGGAATAGTAACAACTATTCATAGGTCAGCAAACATAATGAGAACTGCAAGTGATGTAATACTTGTATATAAATATGGGGAGAAAGTTATATATAAAGAAACTGTAGATATACTTTCAATAGGAGCAGCAATAGAAAACATGATACTTACAGCAACTGATTTAGGAATAAGTAGTACTTGGCTTGCAGATGTAAGATTTGTTTTATGTGATGTAAATAAATATTTGAAAATAGAGAATATGGATTTAATGAGTGGTATTGCATTTGGATATAGGGCAGAAAAGCCCAATAGAAAAGGACGCTATTCAAAAGAATATTTGATATTAAATAAAAAGGATGTAGAATATGAATAAGGATTTTATAGAAAGAATAAAAAATATGGAAAACTATACTTACACACCTGAACTTCCAGAATTTTCTAAAGACATAGAATATAGGGCTAGAAAAATAATAGGAGATATGGATAAAAGATATAGAAATAACATTGTTGCAACAATGAAGGGAGATTCTACAATTATTCATGTCAGAGAAAACAACTATGATGGAAGGAAAGTTATACAATTTCAGGCAAGAACTTCTGGTTGTAATATGAAAAAATGTGGTTCTTGTTGGAATTGTAATTATGGTATAAAGGAAAAGAACACTATTGAACCAAAAGAATATATAAAAGAATTTGAAAAGCTTATAAATAAATATGAGGGTGATACAATAGTGATGGAGGCAATGGGAAGTGTTACTGATAAAAAAGAGTTTCCACGAGAGGCATTACTTGAAATGATTGATATTGTATTAAAAAAGGGTAGATTTAAAAGTTTAACTTTTGAGACACATATTACTCAAATAGATGAAGAACTTATTAAATACATAAACCAAAAAAATTTAGAATCATCAGAAAGAAAAATAATAGCCTTTGAAGTAGGAATTGAGGATTTTAATCCAGATAATAGAATTCTAATAAATAAAAAGGGAGTTACAAATGAAAAAATAAAACAGGTTTATGATATGCTAGATAAATATGGAATTGAATTAGATATTAATTTAATTTATGGTTTTCCATTTCAAACAGAAGATGAAAGAATAGAAGCTATGGCTCAAAATATAAAATATGCCAAAGAAAATTTACCAAATGCAGGATTAATATTGTTTTTAATGAGTGTAAAAGATAATACAATAATGAATAATATGTATAAATCTGGTTATTATAAATTACCTAATCCATGGGGGTTTGTAGAAGCGGCTAGAATAGCACTTAAAGAAGATAGAGAAGGATATATAGGATTTTCATGGTTTGGCGAAAAAGAAGATCCTATTGTAGGGCAGACAAAGGCATATTGTTGTCCAGATTGTCAAAGAATTATTATAGATGCACTAAAAAAAATTAATAAAACATATAACAAATATAAAAGAAAAGAAATATTAGATGAGCTTTTATACAAGGCAAAGGAATTAGATTGTAAACATTATGAAAAATTTCAAAAGGAATTATATGAAATTAAAAGTTCTAAAAGAAAATCATCAAAAGAAAGATTACATGATTATTATCAATATATAATAAATGAAAAAACAGGAGCTAAAATAGGTTATCCAGATGAACCAGAGTTATAGTGATATTATAATTTAACAGATTAATATAAAGTAAAATAATTTTGAATCACATTTCTAGCAAATAGGAGAAATGTGATTTTACTTTGTCAAAAACAAATACTTTTTTTTTTAATATTTATATGATATAACTATATAGTAGTAATTAGGAGAATATTAATGAATATAAAATAAATATATGTAGCAAAAAGAGGGTGTAGTAAATATGTTATTTAAAAGTGCTTATGAGGTAACTCCTTGTGGTATGTTTTCAGCAAAGCATTTTATACTATTTGTAATAACAATAATTTGTATAATAATTGCACTTAAATATACCAAGAATATGGAAAAAGATAAAGTAAAAAAATTAATTAAAAAAACTACTATTATTTTATGGATTTTGGAAATAATAAAAATTATATATAATATTATAAATTATGGTTTCACAGCTATAAATAAATATGTACCATTATATTTTTGTAGTCTTATATTATATGCAGGAATATTTAGTGGATTTTGTAAAGGAATATTCAAGAAAATTGGAGATGTATTTTTATCTACTGGAGGAATTGTGGCAGGATTAATTTTTTTAATATCACCACTTACGTCACTCACAGTCTATCCAGCACTTCATTTTATAAGCATACATAGCTTTGTATTGCATGGAACAATGGTGTATATAGGAATGTTAATGTTAATAACGAAATATACTGAAATCAATAGAAAAGATATTATATATTATGCTTCAATAATAGTTACAATTAGTGTTATAGCATATATAGTAAATTTAATATTTGATAGTAATTTGATGTTTATATCACAAAATTATCCAGGTACATTTATAGAAATAATATACAATTTATCAGGAAAATTATTTCCGATAGTGATGGTTGCATTACAAGCTACATTACCATTCTATATTGTTTATGGAATATACAAAAAAATAAATGATAAAAATATTAAAAAAATTAATATTCAAATTGATTCAGATACTAAAGAAAAAGAAAAAATATACATTAATTAGTATTAAACTAAGGAGGACAAAATATGAGTGTATTAAAAATAACTAGTAATAATTTCGAGAAAGAAATTTTAAATTCAAAAAAAACAACAATTGTAGATTTTTATGCAGATTGGTGTACACCATGTAAAATGATGTCACCAATAATTGATAACATAGCAGAAGAAACTGATAATATTAATGTTGGTAAATTAAATGTTGATGAAGAGGAAAACATAGCTATCAAATATAACGTAATGAGTATACCAACTATAATAATATTTAAAGATGGAAAAGAAATAAAAAGATTTGTAGGAGTAACAAATAAAGAAGTTATATTAAATGAATTAAAATAATAGAAACAATACTTTTGTAAATTATAGACGAATAAAAAAGTAGGGTATGTGTATGTATTATTACATTACCCTATTTTTATTTCATTTTTATGACAATTATTGCAGATAAAAAAGTAATATGCTAAAATTGTATCAGTTTGTGAAGAATATTAAAAATTTAGGGGATAAAATGGAAAAAGAAAAATATTTGAATAAATTCGTAAAAATATATCCAATATTAAAAGGTTTTACAGATGATTTACTATTTTTTATAGCAATAGATACATTGTTTTTTACTGTTGCAAAAGGATTATCTGCCCAGCAGATTGTATTTTTAACATCTATATCATCAATATTTTCATTAATATGTAGAGCAACACTAATAAGAACTATTGAAAAAATAGGAAATACAAAATCTGTTAGAATAGGAATGGGACTTTTATTATTATCAAGTATATTTATAACATTTGGAACATCATATTTATGGATTATGATAGGTAAAGTAATTTACGAAATTGCATGGGTATTTAAGGATATGGAAAATGTAATTCTTAAAAATAATTTGATAGTTCTAGGAAAGGCAAATGATTACGCAAAAATATCAAACAAAGAAATGAATATATATGCATTTTTAACATTAATTGTTTCCTTGAGTTCTGGATTTTTATTTAATATAAATCCGTATTTACCAATGTATCTATGTATAACAATTTGTATAGCTGCTTTCATAATGTATTTTAGTATGAAAGATGTATCAAATAATGATACTATAATTACACAAAAAAATAATAATATAAAATTAAGATTTAGTAAAATAATATGGATTATTTTGCTAAGCTATGGAGTGTTTTATGGAGTGATAACATCTGGACAACAAAATGGGAAATTATTAATTCAATATGAGCTATCTACTGCTTATGATACTGCTAAAGTTTCTATGTACTTGGGAGTAATTGTTGCTATTTCTCGTGTATCTAGATTAATAGGTAATATTATTTTTGGAAAGGTTTATTACAGAATAAAAGATAAAGCAGTATTAATTTTGACAACTATGCTATTCTCGTCTTTTATATTTATAGTAATAGGATACTTTAGTAAACTTACACTACTAAGATTTATATTAATGGCAACAGGATTTTCCATAATACTCGCAGTTAGAGATCCTTTTAGACTATATACTACAGATACTATTTTAAAATTAGCAAAACCAGAAGAGCAACAAGAGGCGGTATCATATGTGCAGTTTGCAAGAAAAGCAGGAACTACAATTTGTACTCTTCTAGTGTCAGCAGCATTATTAAAATGGCAAATAATATATGTAATAATCGGAATAGGTGTTTTAGCAATTATGGAAGTTTTTATAGCTATGAGATTATATTCAATGTTAAACTTTATCCATAATAGTGAAACTAAAATTAATGATGTGGAAAGAGAGAAAACAATAAATGATAATATATATAATTAGACATGGGCAAACAGAATGGAATATAACACATAAACTTCAAGGAAAATCAAATATACCATTAAATTCAGAAGGAATAAAACAAGCACAAAATGCAAAATTGAAATTTAATAATATAGACATAGATTTTATAATCTGTAGTACTTTAGATAGAGCAAAAGAGACAGCTAGAATAATAAATACGGATAAAAATATACCAATTAAATATGATGAGAGAATTTGTGAGAGAGACTACGGAAAACTTGAAGGTGTTAATTTAAGAGATATAAATATTTTCGAATATATGAATTATTATATAGATAAGAAAGTAGAAGATGGAGAAAGTATAAAACAATTTTTTAAAAGAATATATAGTTTTTTAAGGGAATTAGAGAATAAATATAAAAATAAAAATAATGAAAAAATCTTATTAGTAACTCATGGAGATGTGTCAAGAGCGATTAACTGTTATTTTAATGGTATACCTAAGAATGGAAATGTTCAAAATTTAATGATAGATAATTGCGAAATAAAGGAGTACAAAAAATAAATGAAAGAATACTTATGTAAGAAGGAATACATATATTTATATTTAGGAGAATTTACATTTAGGTTCGGAAATGCATTAATAGATATATTTGGTACAGTAATGCTATACAAAACTGGAATGCCAATATCTTTAATATTATTAATATATGGAATTAGATTTGGAATAATGGGAGCCTTTTCACCACTATTTATAAAGATTGCATCTAGATATGGAATAGCTTTTTGCAGATTTCTTGCAAATGTATGCAGGGTAATAAGCTGCTATATGCTAATTACTAATAAGTATAATTTATTTATTTTTATTGTAACTATGGGATTAGCAGGTTCATTATCAAATCCAATAGCAAATTCAATTTCAGCACGATATATCGATGAAAAAAACAGAGGAAAATACAATGGCATAAGAACTATATCTAATATATTGGGAACAGCCTTAGCAACTACAACAATTGCAATGGGAATAGTGACAAACAATAATATACATATACTTATTTTGGTAATAATAGCATTTAGCTTGCAAGTATATTTTGCAAAGAAATTAGATTATAAACCAGACAATAAATATAAAGGAACATACTTAGATTTATTTAAAGACATAATAAAACTAAAAACTCCTGCAAAAAAGATATGTATTGCAAAGGCATTCGACATTATTGAAAGGTTTTTTGTACCATTATATATTTATATAGCACTTAATGACTTTGTTGCATTTTCAATAGTAGTTATTGTATCGTTAATTATACAAACTATAATACTGTTTGTTTCACGGAGTATGCATGGACAAGAATATGATAAAAACCAGTAGCGTTATATCAGTTTTAAAAGCAATAGTATCAGGAATATTTTTAGTTATTAAAAACAAGTTGTTTATATCATTAAATAATATGATATATGATAACATACAAAAAATGTATGAAACAACATATACAACTGCTTTGCAAGCAATTATAAGGAAGTCATACATAGATAATGATAAATTATCTACTCTGTCAGAAATGTGGCTTTGTTTTACAGAATTGATAGTACTTGTATTGCTATCAATAATTGCAATATATATAAAAGAAAAAATATTTATATTGATATTTATAACAGAAATAATAGCAATATTTTATGCTAAAAAAACAATTAGTAAATATTATAAAGAGGATAACAAATATGATAGTAATAGTAATATTAAATGCATTTATAAGTACAATAGCTCAATACATTGATAAGCATTTAGTGAATAAAGGAATTACAAGGAAAGATTATTTTTATTATATGTGCTTATCTATGATACCATTTGCAGCAATTATGATTGTAATAGAAACAATAAACGGAAATGCAAAATTTGAATTTAATATAATACCAATAGCTTTACTAATAGTAGCTATGTTTTTAAGATATAATAAACAACAAGCAGTTCAAGGAAGTATAAAATATTTAAATCCATATGAAGTATCTACATACCTTTCACTTCGGAGTAATTCTTGCATTTTTAGTAGACACAATATTAGGAATAAAAGAATTTACAATTACAACAGCAGTTTCAATATTTTTAACATTGTTAGGAGTATTTATATTAGCTGATGTTAAATTAAAGATAAAACGACTACAAAAAGATTTAATGATTAGAATTATAGGTGAAGTTGCACTTGGATATGTTGCACATTACATGTTAAAGTATTGGTCAAATGCCATATACATATTATTACTTAATTTATGCCTAACAGCAGTATTCTCAAGGAGATATACTTTTAAATATCATAAAGCTCACAAGAATATAATAAAATGGGTATTTATCCAACAAACATTTGGATTTTTTACTATTTATTTAGGTAATTACTTATCTACCAACTCTGTAACATTGTATCAATATGTAAGACCAGTTGCTATTGTGTTTACAATATTTGTAGCGTTTTTACTTAAAAACATAGACAGAAAGCCTAAATTAAAGGACTTGTTTGCTGTATGCTTAGTAGCTTTAGGACTATATATAATAAATAACAACATATAAGAAGGAAAGTAAAAATTGGACAATAAAAATAAGTAGTAAATATTTAATAAAAAAAGAACTTAGGGCTTATTATACTGACCATAATAAGTTCTTTTTTTATTGTATATGAATAATAGATTTTTATATTATTTATAGAAATGAATTTATTATATTGTAAATAAAAATAACATATGATAAAATACAGATAAAATGAGGTAATAAAATGAAAAGATTAGTAACAATTCAAGATATATCATGTGTAGGAAAGTGTTCACTTACAGTAGCACTTCCAATAATATCATCAATGGGAGTAGAAACATCAGTTATTCCAACAGCTGTACTTTCAACTCATACAATGTTTAAAAGATTTACATTTAGAGATTTAAGTAGTGATATACCTGAAATTGCAAAACATTGGAAAGAAGAAAATATTAATTTTGAAGCAATATATACAGGTTATTTAGGATCAATTGAACAAATTGATATGTTAAAAGATTTTTTTAAACAATTTAAAACAAATGATAATTTTATTTTTATTGATCCAGTAATGGGGGATAATGGCAAATTGTATACTGGTTTCAATCAAAAATTTGCTTTAAAAATGAAAGATTTATGTAAAATGGGTGATGTGATAGTACCAAATCTTACAGAAGCAAGCTATATGTTAGAAAGAGAATATAAAGAAAAGTATACAGAAGAAGAAATAAAAGAAATACTAATTAAATTGAGCAATTTAGGACCTAAACAAGTAATACTTACAGGTATTAGTTTTAATGATAATGAATTAGGGGTTATGTCATATAATAAAAAGACTAATGAATTTTTTACATATTTTAAAGAAAAAATACCTGTTAAATATCATGGAACAGGAGACATCTTTTCTAGTACATTAGTTGGGGCAATGGTAAATGATAATTCTCTAGAAGAAAGTTTAAAAATTGCAGTAGACTATGTTTGGGAAACAATATTAGATACGTATAAAGAAAAAAAAGAAGATGCATATGGAGTTAATTTTGAAACTAAAATACCATATTTAATAAGTAGAGCTAATAAATTATAAGAGAAAAAATTTAATAGTTAAATATTAATATATCTATTATATGGAGGATAATATGAAAGAAAAAATGAAATCAAAATTTGAAGAATTATTTGGAGATTATGGGGATATTAGGGTATATTTTGCACCTGGAAGAGTGAATTTGATAGGTGAGCATACAGATTATAATGGTGGACATGTTTTTCCATGTGCACTTACAATGGGTACATATGCAGTTGCAAGAAAAAGAAATGACAATAAGTTAAGATTATATTCAATGAACTTTGAAAAATTAGGAATTTTAGAAAGTAGTATAGAAGATTTGAAATATAAAAAAGAGGAGAAATGGATTAACTATCCTAAATCTATGATTTGGGCATTAAAAAGTGAAGAATATAATGTAGATAAAGGATTTGATATATTATATTATGGTAATATACCAAATGGTGCAGGACTTTCTTCATCAGCATCAATAGAAGTATTAACAGGATTTGTATTAAAAGATTTATTTAATTTAGATATAGATATGGTAAAACTTGCTTTGCTTGGACAAAAGGCAGAGAACCAATATGTAGGTGTAAATTGTGGAATAATGGATCAATTCATAATAGCAAATGGAAAAAAGGATTGTGCAATATTTTTAGATACAGCAAATTTAGAATTTGAATATGCACCAGTTAAATTAAAAAATGAAAAAATAGTAATAATGAACACAAACAAAAAGAGAGGACTTGGAGATTCTAAATACAACGAAAGAAGAGCAGAATGTGAAAAAGCGTTAGAAGAATTACAACAAGAACTAAATATAAAAACACTTGGAGAACTTTCTGAGGAAGAATTTGAAAAAAATAAACATCTAATTAAAGATAAAAATAGAAAAAAAAGAGCAAAACACGCAGTATACGAAAACCAAAGAACAATAAAGGCAGTAAAAGCTCTTCAAGAAAATAAAATAGATTTACTAGGCAAATTAATGATAGAATCACACAACTCACTAAGAGACGATTACGAAGTAACAGGAAAAGAATTAGATACATTAGTAGAAGAAAGCTTAAAGCAAGATGGAGTAGTTGGAGCAAGAATGACAGGAGCAGGATTTGGAGGATGTGCAGTAAGTATAGTAAAAAACGATAAAGTGGAGAAATTTATAGAAAATGTAGGCAAAGCCTACAAAGAAAAAATTGGTTATAATGCAGACTTTTATGTTGTAGAAATAGGAGATGGACCTAGAATAATTTAATAATATAACTAAGTTAGGGGTAAAGATGAGTATTATAGGAATTGATATAGGAAGTTCAACAACAAAGATAGTAGAATATGAAAATGGTAAAGTTCTAAATAAAGCCATTTCAGAAAATAAGAATTATGAATTTGTACTTTCAAATTTTATAAACCAAAATAATATAAAAGAAATAGATAAAATAGTTGTAACAGGAATAAATGCTAAAAAAATTAACCTAGAAAAATATAATGTACCAGTTAATATAGTTGAAGAATTTATAGCAATAGGTACAGGTGGACTTTATTTAAGTAAAAAGAAAAAAGCTATTATTGCAAGTGTTGGTACAGGTACTGCATTAATTAGAGCCGAGAACGGAAAAGAATTTAAACATTTAGGAGGAACAGGAGTAGGAGCAGGAACCTTAACTAATCTTTGTAATAGATTTGTATACGCAAAATCTTTTGATGAAATAATTGAATTATCAAAAAAAGGTAATTTGAGCAATATAGATTTAAGAATTGCAGATTTAACAGATGAAAATATAAAAACATTGCCACCTGAACTTACTCTTGCAAACTTTGGAAAATTAAAAGAAGATGCAAGTAAAGCTGATATAGTAACAGGACTAGTAAATATGGTATTTGAAGTAATAGGAATGATGACAGCATTTGCAAGTATAAATGATAGTATAAAAGATGTAGTTCTAATAGGAAATATTGCAAGTATACCTGTTGTAAAAGATATTGTAAAAAAGATAGAAAAAACGCATGGAATTAATTTTATAATACCAGAAAATCCACAATATGCAGTTGTAATTGGTGCGATAGAAAGTTTGTAATATAAAATTTATAATATTTAACATTGACAAACTTATACTTTTAATAGATAATTAATATGTTGAATTGAAATATGAACATAAGAAGAAATTTAAAGTTACAAAGGAGGTACATGAATAAATGTACATATTTAATAAAATTACAGTAAACCCACAATTACCTAAAAAAATAGAAAAATTATCTGAAATATCAAATAATTTATGGTGGTCTTGGAATACAGAATTTTTAAAATTATTTAAGAAAATTGATATAGATTTATGGGAGAAAATAGGAAAAAATCCTGTAAAATTTTTAAAACAAGTTGATCAAGAAAAACTAGAAAATGTAGCAGAAGATTCTGAATTTTTAAAAGAATATAATAAAAATATAGAGAATTTTGAAGGATATATAAATAGTAAAAATACTTGGTTTAATAAAACATATCCTGAAAATAAAAATGATTTAATTGCATATTTTTCAGCAGAATATGGATTAGATGAAATACTTCCAATATATTCTGGTGGACTTGGTATTCTTTCAGGAGATCATTTGAAATCTTCAAGTGATTTAGGACTTCCACTAGTTGCAGTAGGACTATTATATAAAAATGGATATTTCCATCAAAAAATAAATAATGTTGGTATGCAAGAGACAGAATACCATAATATAGATTTAAATAATCTACCAATAATTCCTGTAAAAAAAGAGACAGGAGAAGATTTAATAATATCTATTAAAATGCCTAATTCTAAAGTATATCTAAAAGTTTGGAAAATATCAGTAGGTAGAATTAATTTATATTTATTAGATTCTGATATTGAAGAGAATTCAGAAGAATACAGAGGGATAACACTAAGACTTTATGGTGGAGACCAAGAAATGAGAATTCAGCAAGAAATTGTTTTAGGAATTGGTGGTGTTATTTTATTAAAGGAATTAGGACTTGTTCCAACTGTTTATCATATGAATGAAGGACATTCATCCTTTTTAGTATTAGAATTAATAAAAAATGTAATGCAAGATAAAAAAGTTTCCTTCAATATAGCTAGAGATATAGTTACATCAAAAACTGTATTTACAACACACACACCAGTGCCAGCAGGAAATGATATATTCCCAACAACATTAGTGGAAAAATATTTTAAAGATTTTTGGAAAAAACTTGGCCTTTCTAAAGAGGAATTTTTAGAGCTAGGAATGAAACCAAAAGAAGAAAACAAAACTACATTTAATATGGGAATATTAGCTTTAAAAATAGCAGGAAAGAAAAATGGAGTAAGTAAACTACATGGAGCAGTTTCAAGAGAATTATTTGGTGATGTATGGCCAGAAATTACACCAAATGAATCTCCAATCACATATGTAACAAATGGAGTGCATACTTGTACATGGCTTGCACCAACTTTAAAAGAGTTATATAACAAATATTTAACACCATTTTGGCAAGATAAAATACATTTAAATGAAACATGGGAAAAGATAAACAACATTCCAGATAAAGAATTATGGAATGATCATCAACTAAGAAAACAAAAATTATTGAGTTTAGTAAAACAAAATGTAACAGACAGACTAAGAAGAAATGGAATGCATTATGATGAAATTAAAGAAATTACATCAAAATTGAATCCAAATGCATTAACAATAGGATTTGCAAGAAGATTTGCTACATACAAAAGAGCAACATTAATATTTAAGGATTTAGAAAGAATAACACAAATATTAAATGATGAATCAAGACCAGTACAGTTAATATTTGCGGGAAAGGCACATCCTAAAGATGTAGAAGGTCAAAATCTAATAAAAAGAATACATGAAATATCGATGATGCCACAATTCAAAGGAAAAATATTCTTACTTGAGGGATATGATATGACTATGGCAAGGCATCTAATATCAGGAGTAGATGTATGGCTTAATAATCCAAGAAGACCAATGGAAGCATCTGGAACGAGTGGAGAAAAAGCATCTGTAAATGGTGTTGTAAATTTTAGTATTTTAGATGGATGGTGGGCAGAAGGATACAATCAAAAAAACGGTTGGGCAATTGGAACAAATGCAGAATATTATTCTTATGAAGAACAAGATAATGCAGATAGTGATAGTATATATAGCATATTAGAAAATAAAATTATACCAGCATATTACAATAAAAAAGATGAAATTTCTGAAGAATGGATTAGATACATGAAAAACTCTATAATTTCAACGGGTGGAAATTACAGCATGGCAAGAATGATTACAGATTATACTAGCAAATTATACATTCCTCTATGTAATTTAACTAATAAATATTTTAATAATTTGGAATTAGTTACTGAATATAATAAAATAAAAAATGATTTATATTCAAATTGGAATGATATTCAAATCACTCAAAACAATAATCTTGATAACATTTCAATGGATGCTGGAAAAAACATAGAAGTATCTTGTAATGTAAAATTACCTAATATAAAAGCAGAAAATATTGAAGCACAGGTATACTATGGAAAAATACTTGATAATGGAACAATTGAAAATATAAGTATAATTCCAATGAATCTAGTTAACAGCAATAATGATGAAAAAGTATATACATATAATGCAAAAATAGAATTAAAAACAGGTGGAAATTATGGTTACACGTTTAGGGTAATGCCTAAACATGAAATGCTATTAGATAGTGCTAACTTAAATTTAATAAAATGGATAACCAATAGATAGCATAAATAAATCTCCTTATTAATATATTATTTATATATTTATAGAAAGGAGATTTTTATTTTGAAAAAAAGATTTTTTTTAATAATTTTTACTTTAACACTAGTTATTTTTACAGGAAATATTTTTGCAACGAGTGCAGGTCCTAAAAGTAACAACTATAACTTTGATGTAGAATATACTGGCGATGTAGTTGCAGGGGAAGCAAAAAATGCTACTGTTATATTAGAAGGAACAGATGCTACTCCTTATACAAATGTAAGAATAAAAGTTGAACTTGTTTCTGGACCGGCAACACCTACAATTATTGCTTATGATAGTAATGGTACAGGATATAATGTTCTTGATATTGGATATTGGGGACCAGATGAAGGGTTTGCAGTAGGAAATACTTTTAGAAATGAAACACCGGTTGTTGCTACATATCCAGAAGCCGGAACATATGTTACTAGATTGAGTCTTATCAATAAAAGTGAAGATGATGCAGTAATTACTTCTAAAGAATTTACAACAACTGTTCTTGAAGCACCAGCAATTGATAATAATGTTGTTAATAATACAGTTGAAGAAATTCCACAAACAGGAGTTAGCATTTGGACATATCTAGTAACAATAGTTATAGCAATTGGGTTAATATATGGAGCGAATAAGATTTTAAGAAAATAATTTTTTAGTCACCATTTGTAATTGTTTTTCATATTATATATGAGATTGAGATTGTTTAAGTTCATATATAATTAAAAAAGTAAAGGTGATTAAATTGAAGAGTAGAATAATAGTGATTGATAATATAAAAATTATATCTATATTGTTAATTACTATTATTTTTATTACTTTTATAGTAATAAAAATAATTAATAATAATGATATAGAAGAAATACAAAGTAATGATATACAACAGAAAGACTTAAAGATAGAAAATAAATATAATGAAATTAATGTTATAAAAACAAATACCGAAACAAATAATAATGATGAAAATAAAATAGATTTTCCTACAGAATTAGAAGGAATTGAAGTTATAGGAAAAGTAGAAATACCTAAAATTAATTTAGTTACATATATATTAGCAGAAACTAGTAAAGAAACACTTAATAAATCAGTTACTAAATTATGTGGGCCAAAAGTGAATGGATTAGGAAATTTATGTATAACAGGACATAACTACAATAATAAAAATATGTTTAAAGATTTAAAAGAACTAGATATAGGAGATAATATATTTATTACAGATACAAAGGGTAATAAAATAGAGTATTTAGTATATGATAAATATAAAGTTTATCCTAAAGAAACTGAATGTTTATCTCAGGAAACAGAAGGTGAAAGAGAAATAACATTAATAACTTGTACATCAGGGGCTATAAAAAGATTAATAGTAAAAGCAACAGAATTTTATGATTAGTATTGCAAAATAAAATATAAACAATATATAATATAAAAGTATTTAATATTATAGATTAGGAAAAGGAGTAAATATGAGAAAAACTAAAATAGTATGTACTTTAGGACCAGCTACAGATGATCCCAAAGTACTAAAAGAATTAATGAAAGCAGGTATGAATGTTGGAAGAATTAATTTTTCACATGGGAACTATAAAGATCAAGCAGGAAGAATCAATTTATTTAAATCAGTAAGAGATGAATTAGGTTTACCTATTCCACTTTTGCTGGATACACAAGGACCTGAGATAAGAATTGGAAAATTTAAAGAGTCAAAAGTATTGTTAAAAGAAGGAAAGACATTTACTTTATTAAATGAAGATGAATTAGGCGATGAAACAAAAGTATCTATAACATATAAAGATTTATATAAAGATGTAGAAAAAGGAAAAACAATCTTAATAAATGATGGAACAATAGAGCTAAAAGTAAAAGAAATAAAAGGTAAAGATATTGTTTGTGAGATTATACAAGGGGGATATCTAACAAACAGAAAAAGTATAAATGTTCCAGATTTAATTTTAAATTTACCAAGTATAACTGACAAAGATATAGATGATATTAAATATGGTATAGCAGCAGGATTTGATTATATTGCAGCATCTTTTGTTAGAAAACCACAAGATGTTTTAGCAATAAAAGAAGTTTTAAAAGAAAATGGTGGAGAAGATATAAAGGTTATATCTAAAATTGAAAATAGAGAAGGAATAAATAATTTTGACGAAATTCTAGATGTATCAGATGGTATTATGGTAGCAAGAGGAGATTTGGGTGTTGAAATTCCAATGGAGGAGGTTCCAATATATCAAAAACAATTTATTAAAAAGACATATGCACAAGGAAAGCCAGTAATTACAGCGACTCAAATGTTAGAATCAATGATAACTAACTCAAAACCAACAAGGGCAGAGGTAAGTGATATAGCAAATGCAATATACGATGGTAGTAGTGCAATAATGCTTTCTCGGAGAAACTGCAACAGGGGAATATCCAGTAGAATGCGTAAAAGTAATGAATAAAGTTGCAATTGCAATAGAGAAATCTTTAAAGTACTGGAAGAGATTTAAAAATAGAAATTATAAATTAGAAAAATTTGATTATAATTTCAATATGAATTATTCAGTATGTATGTCTGCTGCAAATATTAAAGCAAAAGCAATAGTTGCATATACAAACACAGGTAGTACATCAAGAACTGTATCTAGTTTTGGACCAGAGTGTCCAATATTTGCAATAACAGAAAATGAAAGAACATATAGACAACAGGGATTATGTTGGAATATAATACCTAAACTATTCCCGCACCAAGATACTATAGATAAACTAGTTTATTTAGGTATAGACACTTTAAAAAAAGAAGGATTTTTAGAAAAAGGTGATACAGTTGTGATAGCAGGAGGAGCAAAAGCAGTTTCTGATTTGTCAATAGATGAAGCAAGTATAAATAATTCAATGGGGGGAATTGTTAAAATATAAAATAAATATTAATAGTAGATATAGATAGTTCAACGATAAATTGAGCTATCTTTTTTTATTGAATAGAAAAGTTCGAATTTACCTATTCGATAAATAGGTAACATTTTGGAGATATTATCATAAAATGTAGTATATACGAAAAAAAAGGAGGAAAATTTAATGTATAGAAATTATATGCAAAGAAGATCTTGTTCTTCATGTAATTGCTCATCTAATAATAATTCATGTAATAAAAAAGATGAAGATATTATAGATGATACTTGCGAATGCGTACAAAGCGTAATGGATACTAGTGATTCGTGTGAATGTGGATTTGATGAAGAAGATAAATTGTTTCCTAGTAATCCTATGTTTGCTCAAAGCTATGTGCCATGGCAAACAATGGATAAAACATTTACTCCATGTGTAGGATTAAAAATGGGAACAATATTCCCAGAGTTAGTTAGTCCATATATGCCTGGACAATCGATGGAAGAAATTGAATATATTAGAAATGCAAATAAAATAGGAAAGGGGTGTAACAAATGTTAGACAATGATAAATGTGAATGTATGGAACGTAAACACAAAAATTCAAACAATGATAATTCATGTCCTAGAGATATGAGAAGACAAGAAATGATTGATCAAATAAAAAGTTTAGATTTTGCTATTATCGAACTTGGTCTATATTTGGATACACATCCTGAAGACCAAAGGGCATTATGCATGCATAGAGAATATTGCAAACAAGTAAAAGAATTAAAAGACAAATATCAAAAAATGTATGGACCACTTACTATATTCTATCCATGCAATAAATGGAGATGGTTAGAAGAGCCATGGGCTACGTTCAAAATGGAGGTAAAAATGATGATAGATTAAAATTTGCAGAGAGATTGCTCTATGGAGAAATAACTGCGTTAATTGAAAAAAATGAAAAGGCATATTAAATTTTAAAAAATATGTCTTTTTTTAGCGTTTTATGTAGAAACTTTATTCTTGCAAAAAAAACAGGTAAATGATAGAATTAAAAAAAATATATTATAAGGAGAAAGATTTGGAAAAAGAATTGTATTGTATTACAGATGCACAAAAAACAATATGGAATACGGAAAAGTTTTATAAAGATAATCCTATAGTAAATATTTCTGGTACTTGTACAATTAATTGCAAAGTGAATTTTGAGTTATTAGAAAAAGCAATTAATCAAGTGGTGATGAATAATGATGCTCTTAGAACAAAAATAACAATAAAAAATGGAGAACCAGTGCAATATTTTGAGGATTATAATAAATTTAAAGTTAAAACTTATAATGTATTAAATGAAAAAGATCTTGAGCAATTAATAAAAAAGAATTTAAATAAACCATTATCATATAAAGAAGATAGTATGGTTAAGTTTATTATGTTTAAATTTCCAGATGGCACAGGAGGGGTAAATATAGTTATTAATCATATGATTTCAGATGCATGGTCTGCTATTTTAATATCAAGTGAGGTAGCAGGAACTTATGATAAACTTCTAAATAATGAAAAAGATACGGACAATATAGAAAGCTCATATATAAACTATATTGAATCTGAAAAAGAGTATAAGAATAGTGAAAAGTATAAAAAAGATAAGCTGTTTTGGGAGAGATATTTATCAGATTTACCAGAAGAAGTTGCTTCACTAAAACAAAAAGAGGAGATAAATACTTTAGATACTAAAGCAGAAAGAAAAGAAATATTAATAAATAAATCAAATGCCGAAAAAATAAATAAGTATTGTAAGGATAATAAAATATCACAATATGTTTTCTTTTTAGGAATATATGCAATTTATTTATCAAAATTTACATCTAATAAAAATATTATAATTAATACACCTATATTAAACAGAAAAAATATTAAAGAAAAAAATACAATAGGGATGTTTGTAAATTCATTACCTTTAAAAATAAATATAGATAGTAAAAAGACAATTCAAGAATTTTTTAATAAAATAGCACAGGACTCTTTGTCAATTTTTAGACATCAAAGATACTCTATATTTGAAATTTTAAATTATGTAAGAGAAAAGAATAAAAATAATTCAAGTATTTATGATATGGTATTTTCATACCAAAATGCAGTAAGTAAACCAACAACAAATAATTTATCATATACATCAAAATGGTATTTTAATGGAAATATTACAGAAACAATGAATATACATGTTTCTGACTTGAATTTAAGTGGCGAATTTTATATTTATTACGATTATAAAATTAGTCAACTATCTGATAAGGATATAATTAGAATGCACGAGAGAATTCTAAATATAATAGATCAAATTTTAGAAAACAATGATAACAAATTAGAAGAAATAAGCATTTTAAGTAATAATGATATAAAGGAATTAAAGGAGTTAAACAATACAGGTAATATAGAGAAAAACGATAAAACTGTAAACACAATAATTGATGAAATATGCAAAGAATATAGTAATAATATTGCTATGAAATGTAAAAACGTAGAAATAACCTACAAAGTATTTTATGATAAAGTTAATTCATTGGCAGCATTTTTAAGAAAAAAGGGTGTAAAGCAAAATGTGCCTGTTGCAATTATGCTTGATAAAAGTATAGAGATGATAGTTGCAATGTTTGGAATTATAAGAGCAGGTGGTTATTATATTCCAATATTACCAGATGAAGAACAAAAAAGAATAGATTATATAATATCAGATAGCAAACCAGTTTGTATTATAACACAAAATAATTATAAATATAAAATAAAAGATGTTGAAATTATAGATATTTTTAATGAGCAATTTGCTCAGGAAAATGTAAAATCAATTAATAGACCAAATGATGCTTTATATATGATTTATACTTCTGGGTCAACAGGAAATCCAAAAGGTACACAAGTAATGCACAAAAATGTTTGTGGGTTAATTGAGTCAATGAAATCAGATAAAACTTTAATACCAACAAGTAATGATATTTCTATGTCATTATTAAAATATTCATTTGATGCAAGCGGTATAGATATATATTCTTCTATACTTTCTGGGGGAAAATTATTATTAATAGATAAGGAAAACGAATTAAATCCACAAATAATAGTAAAAATAATGGAAAAAGAAAAAGTTACTAGAAGTTTTTTAATTCCTAAATGGGTTGAACAAATTGCTATAGAAGATCAAAGACAAGAAACAGATTTAAGCATGCTTAAAATACTAGGAACTGGAGGAGAAACTTTAAAACCTAATACAGTTGAACACCTATTTACAAAATATCCAAAGCTAAAAATTTTAAATCTATATGGACCAACAGAAACAACAATGTTTACAACATATAAGGTACAAAGCGAAAATGAGTTTAAAGAAAATAACACATCAATAGGAAAGCCTATAAAACTTTCTAGATGTTTAATTTTAAACGAAGAAAATAATATATTACCACCAAAAGCAAAAGGTGAGCTTGTAATTTATGAAGATGACAGTTCTATAAAAAATATATCTAAAGGGTACTGGAATTTAGAAGAAGAAACTAAAAAAAGATTTATTAATATATATAATCCAATAGTAGAAAAGAATGTTAGGATATATAAAACAGGAGATATAGTTAAATTAAACGAAAAATTAGATATAGAATACATTGGCAGAACTGATGATATGGTAAAAGTAAATGGTAGCTATTTAGTTGCTCTAAATGAAATTGAAAACATTATATATAGAATAATAAACAAACAAAATAGGGTATCGGTAGTAGCTGTTCCTCAAAATAATACAAAAATAATAGTAGCCTTTATAGAAGGAATAAAAAAGGAAGAGGTAAAGGGAATAGAAAAATATATAAATAAAAATATTACTTTTTATATGAGACCCAAAAAAGTATTTGCTAAAGACGCTTTTCCAATAAATAATTCTGGCAAAATTGATAAAAAACTTCTTAAAGGAATTGCTATAGAAGAACTAAAAGCCATTAATAAAAAAATAGTAGAACCTAAAAAACAAACTGAACAGATTATATACAATATAATAAAATCAAATACTAATATTGAAGATTTTTCTATTAAAGATGATTTTATAAATGATTTAGGAATAGATTCATTAACAATATCTACAATTTTTTCTGAATTAGGCTTTTATAAACTTAAATTACAAGATTTATATACATATTCAACTGTAGAAGACTTAGCAAAATTTATTGACACAGGTAGCAATGAAAAAAAAATTATAACATTTAGAGATGTAGAAGTAAAAAATGATAGCAAGGAGTTTAATATATCTAATGTATTACTTACTGGTGCAACAGGATTTTTAGGAATACATTTACTTAAAGAATTACTATTAGAAAAGAAAGTAAAAAATATATATTGTATTATAAGAGACAAAGAATTTAAAACAGGAAATGAAAGATTAAAAGAGAGAATAGACTTTTATTTTGGAAAAAGAAATAAAGAAATAAACAGTTTATTAAACAAAAAGGTAATAGTTTTAAATGGAAATATTACTAAAAATAATTTAGGATTAGATAATAACGAGTATATAGAATTAAGAAAAAAGATTACCACAGTTATTAATTGCGGTGCAAATGTTAGGCATTATTGTAAACTAGAAGAACTTATAAAAGATAATGTGGATAGTGTAAAAAATATAATGGAGTTTTGCAAAAATAACATATATCTTGCACATATATCTACTTTATCAATCGCGGGATTTAAAAATGAGAAAACATTAAGCAAAGTATTTGATGAAAATACATTTTATATAAAACAAGACTTTAATAATAATCCATATCTTATAAGTAAATGTATGGCAGAACAATTACTTTTAGAAAGCAATATGTCAAATATAAAAATATTTAGACTTGGAAACATTATGCCGAGAACAAGTGATGGAAAATTCCAAATAAACTATAATAAAAATGCATTTATAAATGCATTTAGAAATATTATTATTTCTAAAAAAATTCCAGAGGAGATTATGGATACAATGATAGAATTTAGCCCTGTGGACGAATGTGCTAATTCTATAATTAAAATTATAAAAAGTGATTCTAATTCTAAAGTATTTCATATAGTAAGTGATAAGTTTATAACAATAAAAGAGCTATTTTATATTTTAAATAAGTTGTGCTATAATATCGACATAGTACCAATAAATGATTTTATAAATGAATTAGATAAATATGACGAAATAGGAAAGCAGTATATTAAAGAATATATAATACAAAACAATATAAATGAATACTCAACCCAAAGTACTATAAAGTTACTAAAAAAGAAGCATTTTAGATGGAGCAATATAGATAAAAAATATATAAAAAAGTTAACTAATTTAATAGACCAGAATAGGTGGTAGCAAATGGATAATAAAGAAAACCATGTAAAAAATTTAAAAAAATCTAAAATTAAATTTAATATAACTATTGTTTTAATAGACTTAATAACAGTTATTCTTACATATTATATTATGCCAATTGTACAAAGCTTTCCACCTTTATCTGAAGATTTTGGCTTTCAAGAAAAGGTACAGGTATTAACTCACGTTCAGCAATACACAATAGTCTTTATATTAGGTATTACTATCCATTTAACTTCTTTTAGTATTATAATGAGAAATATAAAAAAATATGTAAAAGAATATTCAAGCAACAAAGAAATTTCTGATGAAGAAATTTTAGACATTAGAAAAGAATGCCAAAACATACCGTATAAAGTACTATTAGTACAGATGACATTGTTTATAAGTATAGGAATAATATTTAATCTAATAATGCTAGTTAAATTTTTTACGATTGTAAAATTCACGTTAATGATTGTTGCTATTACTTCCATAGTATCACTTTTAACATTTATAACTACACAAAGATATTTAAGTAAAATTTTAATTTCTACATACGATGTTACATTAACATACGAAAAGAACTTGGGATATAGAATAAGCAATATTAGAAGTTTGATTATGCAAACAATTCCTTTTATTGCTGTAGTTTTAGTAATATTATCTTTAATAGGATATTCAAAGGCAATAGAACAAAAAGGACTAGCAAGTGCAAATTATTATAAGGTATATTTAGCAAATCTTGCATTAGATGCAGAAAAAATTAATAAAAATAATTTAATAAAGGTATTAAATGAAATACCACTGAATAATGGAGAAGATTCATATTTTATTATAAGTCCATACGAAAAAGAAAGATATAATTCAAAACAAGATAAGCCTATAACAGATTTTGCTTTAACCTATAGAGATTATTTTTATGATGATTTTCAAGAGGGAATGTTATATGAAGAATTTGGATCTGATGAACAAATATATGCTAAAAAAGTTTTAGATTACAATGGTAATAGTTGGTATATAGGATTTAAATTTAGCATGGTTGATGAAGAATTATTGTTATATTATTTTGCAATAATATTATCATTAACATTAGTATCCCTAATAATTCTATATATTTGGGCAAAAAATATATCAAAAAATACTATAAGAATATCAGAGAATTTAAAAGAGATATTAGAAACAAATAAAATAAACAAAAACAATATACTTCCAATAATGTCAAATGACGAATTAGGAGACTTATCTTATTACTATAATAAAATACAAGAAAAGTTAATTAGTCAACAAGATATAATAAGTATACAATCAAAATTTTCTGCTATAGGAGAAGTAGCAGCAGGAATGGCACATGATATTAATAGTCCAGCATCAGCTATAGAAGGAACAATAAATTTATTATATGACTTTAAAGTAGAATCTGACGAAGAAGAATACAAACTTTTATTAGATAATATGAAAATAGCAATAGATAAGATACTAAAATTAGTTAATAATGCAAGAGAACAATTTAGAAATCATGATAATTTAGATAAAAAGAGATTTACATTAAACGAACTTCTAATGAGTGTGAAGGTTGCAGAAGAACAAGCAATAATAAAAGAAAGATGCACAATTAGAATAAATATTGATAATGAAATAAGTATATACGGTATAAAAAGTAAATTATATCAAGTAATAGTTAATATAGTTAGAAATGCACTAAATGCATATAAAGATAATAACTTGCAGGGCGAAATATTTATACAAGCAAAAGAAGAAAAAAGTGATATTATAATAGAAATAAAAGATACAGCAGGAGGAATTCCAGAAGAAGTAAAAGATGAATTGTTTAGAAAAATATTAACCACAAGAGGTACAAAAGGAACTGGACTACGGACTATATTTGGCTGCTAATATTATAGAAACAGATTTTGCAGGTAAAATATATTTTGAAACTGTACAAAATAAAGGAACTACTTTTTATATAAAAATACCAAAAAACAAGGGGGAAAATTAGATGGAAAAAGCAAATAAGGTAATGATTATTGATGATGAACAAACTTTTATTGTGCCATTACAAATTGGATTAAAAAGAATGGAAATAGAGGTTGTTTCATTTACAGATCCAGAAGAAGCAATAGAATATTTAAAAAATAACAAAGTAAATGTTCTATTAACAGATTATCACATGGAACCTAATATTAATGGAGATGAAGTTATTCATAGAATAAGAGAATTTAATAAAGATATCATAATATATCTCCAAACAGGATATGCTGAAAAGTTACCTGCAGAAGAGATGCTTGAAAAATATGATATTCAAGGATATATAGACAAAGGAGAAGGTCAAGAAAAGAATCTTAGATTAATTAAGTCTGCATTAAAGCATGCACAAACTTTAGAATTAGTGAAACAACAAGAAAAGAAATTAGATGCTCAAGAATATAGAAATCAGTTTTTAGGTAAATTCCTAAATATGCTTATGGGAGAAATAGGAGAAAAAAGTTTTGCAATGGCAGGAAATTTAATGTCTTTAAAGGAATTAGAAGAAGAAATTTCTCCGAATGTAAGAGAAATATATAATAAAAATGTAAATAATATAAAAACATCAATTGAAAAATTAAATCAATTAATAAAATCGTTAGAGTTAGAAAAAGAAAACATAACCATATCTGAATTAAGAGATACTCTAATTAGTTTATTTGAGGTTACTTTTACAATAAAAGATATAAAATTAAATTTTAGAAATAATACTGATAATGATTATTTAATAATTCCATCTGATTCAAAAGTATTGGTATATATATTAGTAGATATAATAGAGTATTTAATAAAAAAACAAGAAAAGCAAATTGATATATTTTGTGAAAAAGAAGATAATAGCATAGTAATAAAGGTATGCAATGAAATTGAAAACGATGAATTATTTAATAAAATTGAGAAGTTAGCTATGTTTGATGAAGATATAGAAATTAAAAATAAATATAATCAAATTAAAGTAATTAGTAAATGCATATAATAATTACGAACATCAAAAAATTAGGAATGATAAAAACCTGCTTACAGATTTATATACAAAACAGATAAAGAAAAATCAATTTAATAAAGATATTTAAAATTCAAGGAGTAAATCTTTGAATTTTATTTTTCTCAACTTTAATATATTTTAAATATAGAATAAATATTATTTATGATATATTGAATCATTAAAATATTAAAAAATAATATACATTGTATAGAGGTGATTAGTTTGGAATCTAATATTGAAGAACTTTATACAAAAGATGGCAAAGAATTATTTGAATTAATTCAAGAATGGATAAATGAAAATAATTCTTTTTTATATTATAAAAGTAGAGAGAAAGATGTAAAATATCGTTGTAGATAAGTAGTTATTTATATAACTTGAGATAGGAGGTAAGAATGTATGCGTTATATAATAACTATTTCAATGTATTAGATGATATAGCATGGAAAGTAGCAATATATGTAAGATTGTCAAGAGAGGATGAAAAAGATGATAACTATAAAGGACAATCAGAAAGTATTGAAAACCAAATAAATTATTTAAAAACTATTGTAAAAGAAAAAAAGTGGGTTTTAGTAGATATATATAGAGATGATGGTTATACTGGAACAAATTTTGATAGACCAGATTTTCAAAGAATGATTCAAGATATAGAACTTGGAAAAATAAATTTAGTTATAACTAAAGATTTATCAAGACTTGGAAGAGATTATATAGAAACAGGTAGATATGTAGAAAAATACTTTCCATCAAAAAATGTACGATACATTGCAGTCAATGATTACATTGATACATTTGATAAGAGAAATTCTAATAATGATATAACACCTTTCAAATCAGTTATTAATGATATGTATGCAAAAGATATATCCAACAAAGTAAGAAGTGCTATTCTTACAAAAGCAACAGAGGGAGAATGTATAAAAGCATTCTTGCCTTATGGATATAAAAAGGATATATATGACAAGAACAATATATTAATAGATGAAAATGTTGCTGATAATGTAGTTTTGATTTTTAACTTATATAAAAACGGAAAAAGTAAAACTCAAATTGCTAATCACTTGAATGAATTAGGAATAAAAACACCTCTGAAATACAAACATGAAACTACAAATTACTTTAATCCTAATGAAACTTATACGTATAAATGGAATAGTACAATTATAAATAAAATATTGAGAGATAGAATATATGTAGGAGATTTGGTACAGTTAAAATATACAAAAATAAATTATAAGATTAAAAAAATGATTAAAGTACCAAAAGAACAACATGTTATAATATTAAATCACCATCCAGCAATTATAGAAAGAAATGTTTTTGAAACAGTACAAGAAATGTTAGACAGAAAAACAAATGAATGGAATTATTCAGGAAGAAAAAGACATTTATTATCAGGATTAGTCTTTTGTCAATGTGGAAGTAGAATCACTTATAATAAAAATCATGGCAAATATTTTAGATGTATATGTTCTAGTTATAAAAAGTATGGAAATCAGTTTTGTTCTAGTGTACATTTAAGAGAAGATGAATTAATAAGATTAGTAACAAATTCCTTAAAAGAAAATATATCTAAATATCTAAATATGGATAGTTTATCATATCAAAATCAAAATATAGATAATGAATTAAAAAAAAATATATTAAACTTAAATAAAAAGAAAGAAGAATTAAATAAAATAATTAGTAATTTATATGAGGATAGACTATCTGGGGTAATATCTCAAGACACTTTTACAGATTTAATAAAGAATTATGAAACTCAAAAAAAAGAATATGATAAAAAAATACAATTATTTCAAAGTGAAGAAAATAAAGCATTTTTACAGGATAATATAAATAATGAATTATTAAAAGAAACTATGAAAGAACTATTAACTTTTAATGATATAAATGAAGAAAATAGAAGTATTGTGTTTAAATTAATAGATAAAATTATTATATACGATAGAGATATAAGTATAAAATATAAATTTAATATACCAGAATAAAGTATAAAAATGAGTTATAATTCTTCCAAAATGAACGGTGGATGGCCATGGGAAAGGGGGAATTATTAATGTGGACCTATAATAAGGTATTAGAATATCCAATAAATATAAAATGTCCAAATCCAAGACTTGCAAAATTTATAATATCACAATATGGTGGACCTGATGGAGAACTTGCAGCATCACTTAGATATCTATCGCAAAGATTTGGAATGCCAGATCAAAAAGCAAAAGCTATATTAAATGATATAGGAACAGAAGATTATGTTCCAAAAAGGTTATCAATTAATTATAATTAAAGAGATATAAGTATTTTTTAACTTAACTATATAATCTTATATCTCTTTATATTTAATTATTTTCATGAATTTTCTTTAAATAAAAACTTATTAATATATTTTTTTATATAAAAAAGTACTCCACCTCATATTTGACTCTTTCGACAATCCGTTTTAAGGCATTTTTATTATTTTATAGTATAATTTTATATCTTTGCGAATTAAAATGGATTAGAAACAATCATCGCAAAGATTCAAATATCTATTAACGTTTTTGAATTTTTGTGTTAGAATGTAATGGTAATAAAAAAAATGGGAAAAATCCCATTTCTTTATATGATTTTTTAATATCTTGTATTATATTTACATTTTATCCATATACTCATCTACAATTTTTTTAGCTGTCTCCAAACTTAATCCCGCTTCATCTCTAACAGCTTTTATTATAGCTATTTTGTCATATCCATATAGTTGTATTTTATCCTCTATATTATACATATCATTATTTTCAATTTCTATATGTTCTTTACCATTTTCTAAATCATCTTCATTATTTATAGTGTTTTGACTCTCCAATATTTTCTTTTTGCTTATTTCAAATTCTTCTTGTGTTATTGCTCCACTATCTTTTAATTTTGATAATCTTTCTAATTGCTCAATAAAATCGCCATTATTTTGTACCATTTTTTTTACTCCTTCATTATTATTATCATTTATTATTGACATTACTGTTGCATACACATTATTAGCAAAATTCATTGCTCGTTTATATTCAATACTATCTTTTTTCGTTTCATTTTTTATTAATTTAATAGTGTATAATGATTTTGAAATGTCATTTGTTATAATTCTTAATTGTAAACTATTAGTTATATTCTGACTTTTTCTTGTATTCGCTCCAACTATTGCTCCAACTCCTCCTGCTAATGCTCCACCAACAATAGCTCTGCCAACTCCACCTTTCATTATAGTATTGTTATCTTCTAATATTTCACAATCTATAATATCTGTAAATTTTAAAATATTTACTTTATTAGTAGGATACATATCACAAATTGCAATTCTTTTATTTTGCATATCTATTCTAAACTGTTTTTTAGATTCAATTAAGCTAACTGCAATATTTTTAGATGTCTCGAAATTTTTATCTTTTAATAATTTATCTATTTCGTTTATATTATTTTCCGTTTTTTCATTTTCTGTTCCTAATGACATAAAAAACATTACGAAAAGTGCTATTACAATTACTGCTATACGAACTACCGCAAAAGGTTTTCCTAAAACTATATTCATAATCATAATGCATATTATTACAATACAAATTATTGTTATTACAGGATTGTAATTATTTTTTGCAATATTTGACTTGTTTTTTAATCGTTCTACTGTTTCAAACTCATTTATTTGATAATTACAATGAGGACAATTCTTTGCCTTATCAGAAACATCTCCATTGCATTTAGGACATTTAATAATTGCCATTTTAAAACCTCCAATTTTATTTTCTCACATTATTTTCTATATTTTGTAATTTTTGTATAACTTCTGCTATTGCTAATAGCAATAAGGCTACTAATTCAAACATACAGTACACTAAAATTCCAACAAGTACACAGCCTAAATTTTCAATAAATTGAAATGTTAATAAAGCACATATTATTGCAATAATAATTCCAAAAATAGTAACACTTTTACTCCATTGTTTTAGATTAATTGCAATTGGATTTGAATAAAGTGCCTCTCCACAATGAGGGCATACACTAGCTTTATTTGATATTTCTTTGCCACAATTACTACATTTAATTATCATATAAACCTCCTAAGAAAAATGTATTATAATTGCAAATATTAATGGAAATAAATGAAACATAATAAGTAATATTGTAGATATCATTATAACTATTTTACCTATCTTTTTATTTCCCTTTTTTAGCAAAATACCTATCCAAATTCCTATCACACAAAAAGGAGCTGTCCAAAATCTAAATCTATTTAGGAAATATGCTATTGTTCCTGTGTTTTGTGCTCCATACATTTCAATATATCTTTGTAGTTCCTCATTCTGCACCCCCATAATTAAAGAAGGAGCTGAATTTAAAAAAACTAAAACAGACAATATAGCTCCAAATATATAGAATTTAGAATTTTTATATCCAACAATATTTATTTTAAAATTTTTGTATCCGACAATGAGGACATACACTCAAGTTGCTATCATATTGTTTTTTACATTCTTTACAAATAATTTGTTCCATTTTTTCCACCATTCTCATTTATTTTTTATATCTTGCAATAACTGTATGATTTCTCCTAAAGCATAAGTAAAAATTCCTGAAACTATACTTAAAATAATAATTAAAATAGCATAGTCGACTTTATCTATCAAATAAAATCCATACATACTAAAAATTATTGTAAAAATAACAGCTAAAACTTTTATTAACATTGCAACAGTATTATTTTTAGCATTTGAATTATTATTTTTCTTATAGTTATTATTTGTTATACCAATTGCATTTAAAACATTTTTATCTTGCATTTATTTTTCCTCCTTCAAGAGAATATAATAGTTGAAAAAGTACGGTGTAATTAATAGGTATGAAAAATATTGTATGTAAAGGTAATTTATTTCTCCAGCTGTATTATGCTGATTAATTTGGATTATATTAAAACTAATGTAAATTAATATAGCTAATAAAAATATTATATTATTAATAAAAGTATTTTTCTTAAATAAAATATTAATAAAATAAAGAGAGATTAAGAAAAAACATATAAAGCCAATAAAATTTTTTGCCGTTAATAATAATAAATCCCATATTATTAAACTAATGAATAATATCATATTAGTTACGGTTAAATTTCCCTTATTAAAGAAAATTCTTATCGAAATTAGTATAAAATATATTATCATTCCTATTTTTAATATATTATCAATTACAAACGTGCTTATTATAATTTCTTCAAACTCACTATTATACATGTAATATCCATAAAACATTAATACTACACCTATAATTCCTAACAAAACTGTAATTTTAGGATTAAGCAAAGTTTCTTTTATTTTTTCCATTTCATCACCACCTTTTACTTTAATAATCCGCTTCTAACCAGTATTTTTATTGCTTGAACAATTATAATTACTACACCATTTACAATAAGTGTCATAAAAATAATAATATGTATTTTTACAGTTTTTCTCTGTTGCTCCGTCAATATTATTTATTTCTATTTGAATATATTGTTTGGCTTCGTATAAAAAGTTATTTTCTAATAAATTTCGTATATTTTTTAGTATTTCCAACAGTTTTAATTCTTCCATTATTTTTTCCTTTTTCGATATTTTTCTACATTTTATCATTCTTTGTTGGCACGTGCAAGTGCTACTTTTATAAGTGTCAGTATTATAAAATCCTTTTAGTAAGGGAAAGAAGGTATTTTATGATAATTTTAAATGTAGAAAAAATATTAAAAGAGCAAGGTAAATCGAAAGAATGGTTATGCAATGAAATGGATATATCTCACTATAATCTTAATAAGGCAATAAAAGGTAATGCAAAATCCATATCATACAAATACCTACAGTCTTTTTGCAAAGCTCTAAACTGCTCTTTTAATGAATTGATGACTATTGTTGAAGATGAAAAGGAAACCTAATTACTAAATATTTTTTTTAATTTTTTATCTATCTTCTTGTTCATTTTTATTGTTTTGCTTCCGATTTTCCCCATATTTTTTTATACATTTGTTTTGTGAATTTATCATTTTATTTATTTTAGGACTTGTAGCAAGTTCTAAATTTTTTTGATAAATATCTAATGTTTTTATTCCCGCTTCTTTTCCGTTCTTTAAAGATTTTTTTATATCCTCAAGTATTGAAATTGCAACTTCTTTTTCTACCATCTTAAACCTCGTTTTCGCTTATATTATAGCAAAAATGAAAATATTTCAATAGTTTTGGTTTATTTTATGATTTATTTATTAAACTATACATATTTTAAATCAATTTATAAAATACTAATAAATGTAAAAAATGGTTTAAAAGGTGGTGGAAATAATGGCTTTTAAAATTCCAAGAGGCATTAATAAAGTTCCATTTTCTATTAGAGTTGATGAGAATGATTTTGAAATCATAGATAAATTATCAAAGAAAAATAAAAAATCATATAATTATATTGTTAATTGCATGATAAAGTATGCTATAGAAAACATGGATATGAAAGATATAAAAAACATAGAAATATGATTTTGAATAGCTGACAAAACTAGCCTCTTACTCATATTAAACAAAAAATCTATTTAAACACTTAAAGTAGGACGGGCTATAAAAAAGGACTAGCTTTAAAACTAGCCCATTTTTTATTTTTAAAAATCTAAAATGATTTTTTGATTATCAATTATAAAGGTTAATGTATTAATTTCAATATCTGTCACATAGTCTAAACTTAATATAAATTCTTCATTTTTTGTGTCAGTTATAATTAAACTATGATTACTTATTAAAATCTTCGCATTATGTATTGCAAAATTTGTTATTATAGCTCCGTTTCATTATCACAGTAACATCTTTATCTAAAAAATTATTAAATAGTTTTTCTTCTAACATTTCTAAATCTTTCATACTTTTATTTCTCCTTTAAATTTCAAAATCATTATAAGCCTCGTCAATCTCGTCTTGTTCTATTCCAATATAGCGAAGTGTTATTGAAGGGCTAGAATGGTTAAATAATTTCTGTAACATTGCAATATCTTTTGATTTCTTATAAAAGTGATAACCGAAATGTTTTTCTTAATGTATGTGTTCCAATTTCTTCTAATCCCATCTTTGAAGCTACTTCATTTAATAGTCTATACGCTTGTATACGTGTAATAGGATTATTTATTCCTTTTCTGCTAGTAAATAAATAATCTGTCATTTTCATATTTTTTGTATATTCTAATAGCTCTCTTGATACTGTATCATTTATTCTAAATCTTTTTTCTTTATTTGTTTTTTGTTCTTTTATGCAAATATGAGATTTTATACTTCTATCTTCGTTTAAGACATCTAAAGCTTTTAATTTTATTATATCTGATATGCGAAGTCCTGTATTTATACCTACTATAAATAATAAGTAATCTCTTGTTCCGCTTCTTTCTTAATTCAACTTTCATTTCATTTATTTTATTTTTATCTCTTATAGGCTGTACGATTTTCATTTTAAAATACCTCCTTATTTTCTATTTTTGTTACATTAAAAGTAACACTATAATTCAATATGATACATTCAAATTGTTTTATTTGAGAAAAAGTTACTAAAAAGTCTTATTTTTCAATACATCTTGCTTTTTTATTGAATGTAACAAAATAAGTATTGTGTTACATTCACTCATTATGAAAATATTTTTTTGCATAAAAAATACTTTTCAATGATATTTCTAAATAATTATTGAAAAGTAAAGCAAATTCATCTATAATAAAAATAGAATGACTTTTCAATAAGTTATTCGGTTTGTGATATAGTGTGCGACGCCAATCAAAGCACTATATCACTTTTTATTTTTCTTGTTTAGTTATAGTTATTTTTCCTTTTTGATATTTTACATTCAATTCGTCATCTTTATTAAATCCTGTTGTTTCAATTCCAGATTTTTTTAATGATATTCTATAACCTTTTACAAATGCTGTATTATCCTTTCTATATTCTTTAATTTCTTGTAATCTAGCCATCTTCACTCCTTTCTTAACTTCATCCATATTATACAACGTGTGCTACGTTGTGTCAACATTTTATTTGTTTTCTTTTTTCTGAAGCATAAATATATTGAAATAGCTACTTTTTATACATTATGATATTATAAAAATTTCCTCGAATTCTTATACCAAATTAACTATATCTTTTATATACTATTTATTTTTCATTCTACTTTTTTGTTTTCTTAACTTATCTTTCTCTTGTTCGGAATGTCTACAACAAAATTTTCTCTTTCCATTAAATGTAGCAAATTGTTCATGACATATTGAACAGACTTTTATCTTTACATTTCTTGCGTCACAGTCCATTAATCCCTCTTCCGATAAAAACAAGAAATTAAATTGTAAAAAAGCTATATCAATTAGTTTATGACAATAATATATAAATTCATATTTATCGTTCTTCTCATTATAATTAAAAGTCAAAGTTACAGAATTCAAGTCATAATCCCAAACTTCTAATGGCACTATATTTCTTTTTATTTCTTGAATTGTCCTATATTTAGTACCTAATACCTCGTTCGCTCCTTCAATATCTTCTTCATCTCCTGATATTAAAATCCATGCTCTAAATCTACAATACATACTATATGCTATAAAAGAAAAATCATATATTTCAAGTCTATCTGTTTTCCCATTAGGCATACCATATTTTTTACATAATTGCATAATTTTATCACTTAATCTAATTGCTTCCTCATCTGTCCTTTTAAACATAGGATTATGTTTATTATCTCTACTAAAATTTTTATAAATATATTCTCCTATATGTAATATATCATACAAAACTGATATATCATTGCTTTCATAATGCTTACTATTCTTGTTAAAGTTTATTCCCTGTATATAATAAGTTTTTTCTCCATTTGAAGCGCCTATTTTTCTTTCATAATTTTCAAATTGTATTGTTTCAGTTCCAATTATTTTAGGCATACTTATTTGCTTTGGTTCAAAGTCTAAAATCATATTTATTTCATCTCCTATTTAAAAGTCACAATAAATGTCACATTCACATTTAAAAAAAAATTTTAATGTCACGTTTATTTTATATTTTTTTATTTAGCAAAGCTATAAGATAAGTTCATAAAAAGAAACTAGTTTCCCTTGTTTTCTACTATTTTAGCATAATCTCAAAACATTTAAAAGTAGAAATTGAACATTGAAAATTAAATATTTTTTGATTAGATAAACTTTTTTAGTGCGTTGCACACATACCTATCAAATGGCTTAAATAAAAAAATTTTTAAGGAGGTATAAATTATGGTAGATACAATAACTGTACAGTTTAATTTTAACTATGATGTCAACCAAATTGTACAATCAAAAATTAAAGAAGGAATAATTCCTATTAAAAAAAAGCCATATATAAATGGCAAAAGTGTTTTCGGTATTTATGTTGGAAGCAGTAGAATTTTTCCTAGTATTTATTACAATGCTAGATTTGGCTACGTTCTTATTACAATTAATACTAGGCTTCTTTTAGGACATGAACCAACTCCAAGTAATATTACTTATATTGAAAAAGAGGTAATAGCTTTTTTTGAAAAGACCTTCGATATTTCTATGAATTACATTGATGCTCTTACTCTTAATAGAATAGATTACAAAGTAGATTTTAAAAGCAAATTTGGAGTAGAATCACAAATTTTTTACGAATTAAGAGATATTTTATCAGATACTTTAAATGGAATTGAAAAAAATATAGAAAAAAATAGCGTAAGCTATTGCCCAAAGAAAGGTTATATTGAATTGATTTCATATAACAAAGAAAATGAACTATATGAAAAAATGAAACATAAAAAAAATGATGAAATATTCGCTAATAATGAAAGTATGAAAAATTACCTAGGAGTAATTAGAACGGAAGTACGAGTGAAAAATAAAAAATTAAATTATACAAAAAAATCATTAGGTTTAGCAAAAGAGCTTCAAAATTATCTTGACGATTATATTGCTAACTATTTTTTTGAAAGCTATGCCCAAAAAATTTGGTATAAAGAGCCATTCTACAGAATTGATATTGCAATGAAAAAAATAAATATGGCAGAAAACATAAAACCTATGATGAAAGAAAAACTTAAAAATTTAATCTTTATGATACACAATACTGGTATTACTAACACTAAAAAATTTTACAATAAAAAATATACCAGTTCAACATTTATCAGTCATATAAAAAAAATCAGAGATTTAGGTATAAACCCTCTAACTTTTAGTAAAAAATATGACGTTGAACAAATTGAAAATTTTGCTGTGTATAAATCAAATATTGTTAATGATTTACATACAATTAATTAAAGAGGTGTATCTTATGGAAGTTAAGGAAATTTGCATTGATAATACAACGATAAAGTTTTTTGATAATTGTATTTTAGAATCAATGAAAGAAGCTAATTTAAGTAGTTTTGAAACTATCTTATTAGATTCTATAAAAAAAATAGAGAAATTGTAATTTTCTTCAAAAGCATATATAATAGCACATAGTCAAAATGAAAATTATGAGGAAAGGAGGAAATTTGGAAAGTGACGAATACGCTATATATTTAAGAAAGTCAAGAGAAGATAGAGATTTGGAAAAATATTGTGTCGGTGAAACACTTGCAAGGCATGAAAAAACATTATTAAATCTGGCTCAAAACATGCATCTGCATATTGGAAAAATTTATCGTGAAGTTGTAAGTGGAGAAACAATTTCCGAACGAGAAGAAATGAAAAAGCTATTAAAAGACGTTGAAGAATGTAAGTGGTCTGGTGTTCTTGTTATGGAAGTTGAAAGATTAGCTCGTGGAGATCCATCCGACCAAGGAATTGTTGCAACGGCTTTTAAGTCTTCCTCTACCAAAATAATTACTCCAAATAGAATATATGACCCTAATAATGAGTTCGATGAAGAATTTTTTGAATTTGGTTTATTTATGGCTAGACGAGAATATAAAACAATAAATAGAAGACTTCAACGAGGCAGAACAACCTCAATAAATGAAGGAAAATATGTAGGAAGTATTCCCCCATTTGGCTATGAGCGAAAAAAAATAGATAATGCAAAAGGTTATACATTAGTACCTAATGAAAAAGAAGCAAAAATCGTAAAAAAAATATTTGAATTATACTCTTATGAAGATGTTTCATTAAACAGCGTTGCTAATAAAATGAACGAATTGGGATTAAAACCTATGAAGGCAGATAGTTGGTCTATCTCCTCTATTAAAGATATTTTAAATAATCCTGTTTATATCGGTAAAATAAGATGGAATTCAAGAAAACAAGTAATAAAATCAAAGAATGGTCAGAGAATTATTACAAGACCCAGAAACAATGACGTTACTATTATAGATGGTTTGCATGAACCTATTATAGATGAAAATCTTTGGAACATTGTAAAAAATAAGAGGAATTGTAATACTCCTCCTGTGCAACATAATAATGTTGTACAAAATCCACTTATGGGAATTGTCTTTTGTGAAAAATGTGGTAAACCAATGCAACGAAGGCCATATAATTTAAAAGGAAAACCAGCTACCTTAATGTGTAGTAATCCAAAGTGTGATAATATTAGCTCTAAGTTACATATTGTTGAAGAAAAGATTTTAGAAGCAATCGAAATATGGTTAAAAAACTATACTATAGATTATTCAAAGTTGAATAACAAAAAAAGAACAAAAACGTTTGATGAACTACAAGAATTAAAAGAATTAGAAAATAAATTAAAAAAAGAAAAAGAAAAATTAAATAAAGTTTATGAGTTATTAGAAGATGGTATTTATACAAAAGAAGATTTTTCTGAACGTTCAAAAACATTAAAAAATAGTATTACATTAATTGAAGCAGATATAAAAAAAGCTAAGGATAATGTAAACAAAATGAAAGAAATCGAAAAAAGAAAGGATATAATAATTCCTAAATTTAAAAATGTAATTGAAGTATATGATAAATTAGAAACAAGTGAGGAAAAGAATACTTTGTTAAAAAGCATTCTAGAAAAGGTTACATATTTAAAAACCGAAAAAGCTATAAAAAAGAATTCTGACCCTACAAAGTTTACTATTTGCATATATCCTAAAATTGCAAAAATTAATTAAAGTAATATCAATAGTTGGAATTATAATTTTTATTTTGACTATTGATAACTTTAATGGAACAGTCGAACTTGCTCACTTAGAAATGGTTGGAACAATAGTTCACCAATTAACAGATGGAGTAGATGCTCAAGAATTAGAAAAGGCAGGATTAGGAGCATATTATACAGATCATGGTGTAGGAGTATATCCTCAAGCAGCAGCAGGATGGCCATGGAATGCAGCAACTATAGCTGTAAAAGGTGATCCAATTGCAGATTTACAAGAAGACTTAGCTGCAGACACTGCACTCTTGAAAGCACAACATCAATAAAATGCAGTAAAATGAACCAATATTAAATAATTGCACTTACAATTTTGTAAGTGTTTTTTTGTTGGAAATCAAAATTGTTTAATTTTATTAGTATGTAACAATAGAATGTAAAATTAGTATTTCGTGTACTAACTACTTACATTCTTTTTTATATCAAAGGGAGATATGATTATGGATAATCTTACAGTTGAAAGACTTACCCATTTCCCCAAGAATGAAAAACTATATCATAAAAGGAAAGGCATTAAAGTACCACCAAAAGAAAAGATGAAATATAAAGAATGCCCAGAATATGAATCAACAGAGCATACAAGAATATCAAGTAAAACATATATGATAAAGAATTTGCAAAGTGATAAAATTGTAAATACCATATCAACAGACATTTATAAAAAGACTATATCAAAAAATCAAGACCAGGATTTATAACACAACCTACCACACCAACAGTAGAAACATCAACTACAAAGAAATCAAGAATTATAGAAATAATAGAAAAACAAAAACAACCAAGTGAAACAGTGTTTTGGGAATTCTTTTAAATACAATTAAAATATTAATAGATAACTATAATAAAAGGGGTGTTATTAGACCAAATTAGCTTGAACTTACAAATAGAAATATAAAAAGGGGATATTAAATTAAAGAGTTAGAATTCTTGGAACTATAAGAGATAGATTTAGAAGAAATTATTTCATATTTAAAATTAAATAATAGCCCAACAATTACAATACTTGATGACCTTAACTATGATTTGTTTAATCAACTTGTTGCGTATGCAGAAACATTAAAGTTGATATTCTTTATAGTAAAAGGAACATATAAGATAGCCGTAATTTGTAATAGATAAATTGCATTAAAGATAGCCCAAATATTCAAGATAAAAGCACAGATTATGTTTTATAGTAATCTAAAACCTAGAAAGTTATATTGATACAAATATTAAAAAAGTATATACTTGAAAAATAGACTTTAAAAGCAATTCCAGTTGCAACCCCAGTTGCACAAGCAAAAATTTGCATTTTACGTGAATCTGTGTTATAATATATATAATATTCGTGGGTACAGCGAACTATAACAAATGTACCATCTTGTAAGAAACTTTCAAGATTTTGGAGGTCAAAATGAGAACACGGAAATTTTCCAGAATTGCAGTCGTAATAATTATGGTTGTTGTGGTGGTGGCTCTCGCTATAATAGCCAGCGTATTCACTTCATTTAACGACCATACCTATACGGCGACCGTTACAGACAAAGAGCGGATTGTTAAAAATGACGATGGAGATGTTGATTCCTACTACTTGATTTTTTGCAAAGATGATGGGGGAAATTACTATGAATTTAAGAACGAGGATAATTTACTCCGTTTAAAATTTAACTCATCTTCTGTCTATAATCAGATTGAAGTAGGAGAAACATACCAATTTACCGTTGTTGGTTTCCGCATCGGACTGTTCTCATGGTATGAAAATATCATTAAATTTGAAAAGATTAATTGAATGTTTTCTACCAACCAAAAAGAATGTATTTTCTTTTCCCCTTATGGGGTTTCTTTTTTTGACCTTTGAATGTAATACAATATACATTTTAAAAATTGATTAAGTATACTTGTATCAATGCCTTCACAAAATAGCACTTATTCCCCTATCAAGAAAATATAATATACTGTATTAACATATAACATTTAATATGGAACAAGAACAATATTTATTTCCAAGACAAAAGCGTACAAATAGACCTATAACAACAGTACAAGCATATCGAATATTAAATAAAGCCGGAGCAAATATAGGACTTGCAGAAATTGCTACACATACAATGCGAAAAACTTTTGGTTACCACCACTACCAACAGAATAAAGATGTAGCCATTTTACAAGAAATATTTAATCATTCAGCCCCAAGCATAACTTTAAAATATATAGGAATAAACCAAGATAACATAGACCAAGCATATAAAAATTTTAGACTATAAATCAAAAGAGTACTAGATAGAATACATCTAGTACTTTTACTTTTTAAGCAATACCCAAAACGACCATTTTTGGTACTATTTTCTATTCATATAAGCATTTACAGATTTCTTAAATAAGTAGTAAATTTCCCTTTGAACAGAGCAACTACATTCAAAAATAATATTGTCTTTTGTTTTTTTATCTGTTACATCTTTAAGTTGAGCAATAGCATTTTCAATTTGTATAGCAAATACATCTAACAGATTAGATTTAGAAATAATATTATTTAATACATCATTTTTATGTTATTATCAATTTCACTTAGTATTTGTCTTGAATTAGAATCTAAATGAAATTTGTTAAAGTTAGGGTCATCAGTTGGTTCAGTAAAAAGGCATCCCAGAAAATTTTATAAAAATCATTAAATACAGAATAATGATACTTTTACCCAGCCACAGACATCGCAATGGGGGGTAATCTTGTAAAAGAGCAAGAAGATGGAATTCCTATGTACTGTAGAAGCAGTAGTTTAATGATTAGTTACACCTAGAGAATACAACGTGGCATTCATTAGATATAACACAATATTACTAGAATATGAGTGCATAAGTGTTTTATTTCGTGAATAGATTTAATTAAGAGAGGTGTATTAAATATGGACTCAATAGTATGTGAGAATGTATTTGTTTCAGCAAATGAAACAGAAAAAAGCCAAGCATTCAATGAAGTTTGGCAAATGGTAGTAAATATGATAATAAATAAATAAATTTAGTGAAACCAGTTTACAAGAGCCAAGATTATGTGTTATAAAATGTAGCAGATAATATTGGTTCTTTTTATTGTTTTCTGTAAGGGGGAAAATAGAAATGAAAAGAACAAAACCACTAGTTGCAATATATTGCAGATTATCACAAGAAGATAGAGATAAGAAATCAAGGGAGGACGATAGCGAGAGCATTAAAAATCAAAAGATAATGTTAACAGAATATGCAAATGACCAAGATTGGGACATATATGGAATATATAGTGATGATGATTACACTGGAACGGATAGAAATAGACCTGCATTCAATGAAGTTATAGAACTTGCAAAACAAAAGAAAATTGATATTATTCTATGCAAAAGTCAAAGTAGATTTGCAAGAGAGTTAGAAATAGTGGAAATGTATATAAATCGTTTATTTCTTGACTGGGGTATAAGGTTTGTAAGTGTAACAGACAATATAGATACTGCAATAGAAGGAACTACTGTAATGAGGCAAATGAATGGTATTATGGATGAAAGATATGTTGAAAATTTATCAGTAAGTATAAAATCAGCATTAAAGACTAAAAGAGCAAATGGCGAATATACTGGTGGATTACCACTATATGGTTATAAAAAAGATCCGAACCAAAAAGGACATCTAATTATAGACCCAGAGCCAGCAAAAGTTGTAAGAAGAGTATTTTCTTTATATAATCAAGGATATGGAAAAACAGCAATAGCAAGAATACTAAATAACGAGGGTATACCCAATCCAACCCAATATAAATTTGAAAAAGGTGTCAAATACAAGACACCACCTAATAAACTTGGAACATATTGGAAATACTTTGCAATATCAGATATGTTATGCAATGAAATGTACATAGGAAATATGGTACAAGGAAAATATGGAACTATTTCTTATAAGACACATAAGAATAGACCTAAACCACCAGAACAATGGGTTAGAGTTGAAGGAACACACGAACCTATTATAGAAATGGACTTATGGAATAGTGTACAAAACAAAATCAACAGTAACTTTAAACCATACAAAAATGGAAAAATAGGTTTGTTTGCAAGAAAATGTAAGTGTATGTATTGTAATTATACAATGAAATCTAGTAAATCACATGGAGATAGATATTTAAGGTGTAGTACAAAACATGTTTCAAAAGATAGTTGCCAAGGTAGTTTTGTATCAGAGAAAGCACTTGAAAGGGTAGTCTTGAAAGAACTAAATCATTTAATAGAAAAATATCTAAACATAAGTGAATTTGAAAAAAATATTGTTTTGAAACAATATAGAAATAATAAAGAAGAATTGCAACAAGAGATTTCAAAGCATCAAAATAAGATAAATGCATATTCAAAAGCATTAAAGGACTTATATATGGACAAAACAAATGAAATTATAAGTCAAGAAGAATTTATAGCATTAAGCAATGATATTAGAAAAGATAAGGAAACAGTCGAAGCATTAGTAACAGAAAGAAAAAAACAGTTGTTAGAACTTAATAATGAACAAGACTTATTAAAAACTAAAAAGCAATTATTAGAAAAATACATAAATGTAGAACAACTTTCAAGAGAAATGGTAGATAATTTAATAGATTATATAGAAGTTGGTAGAAAAGACACCAAAACTAAACAACTGCCTATAAAAATTCATTGGAAAATTTAATAGTTGTACTATCAGAGGTATAACAGAGCAAAAGGCTAGGGCAACTTATGAAAAATTAATAGATTTATGCAAGGATGACCAAGATGTTATTGACCCACTTCGTTTCTTAAGAGAAAGAGAAGTAGTTCACTTCCAAAGATTTGGAGAAGCATTACGTGGAGTACAAGATAAACTTGCAGAGAAGAAATTTTATATGAATAATAACAATGATATGAAATGTAGATAAAGAAAAAGTCCCATAGGGACTTTTTCTTTATACCATGTGATAAATCTTTAGATGATTAATAATTTAAAAATTTTATTAAACTACTATTGAATTCATCTTTAACATCATAAAAAGCTCCATGACCAGCATTTTTAAATGGATATAAAATTGAAGAACGAATATTATTATGCATAATTTCTGCCATAGGAAAAGGACATATTTTATCTTCTTTTCCATGAAAAATAGCTGTTGGAACATGGATATATTTTAACGAATCAAATATATCTTCATCCCTAAGAGTAATTAAAGAATTCATTTCTCCTATTCCAGAAGCACTATTACTTAAATTTTGAAACCAGTTTTTAAATGCTATCGAAGGTTTTTTGTAAAAAAACATATTTCCGAAATTTTCATTTAAAGCTGGTCTGTCATTATATCCTAGCTTTATTAAATCATTGGTAGATTCTATTTTTTGACCATATGGATTATTTGTTGTTTTAGAATATGAAGGAACAGCAGAATCAAGCAAGCATAATTTTCTAACGCCATACCCATTATACATTTGCATGTATTTTGTAGCAATTGTTCCTCCCATTGAAAAACCTAGTAAATCAAAATTTGATAAATTTAAAGCATATATTACATAATATAAATCAGTTGCAAATTGATTATAATTATATCCATTACTTGTTTCATCAGAATTTCCAAATCCTCTTATATCAATACTTATAATTCTATATCCATTTTTTATTAAATCTGGTAATTGGTATTCAAACATCTTATGTGATAAAGGCCAACCATGAATTAAAACAATTGTCTTATATGCATTTGGATTTAATTGGTAAACCGCTATATTTGCATTATCATTTGATGGAATAAAAAACATTAAAATCTCCTTCTTTCATAAATAGTAATATATAATATGGAAATATAAAAAATTAGTGATAAAAAAGATATTCATAATTGTCTGATTTTCTTAAAAAGTCTTGATTTTGTAAATAAAATGCAGTATAATAAATATAATAATAGTGGATATTTAATATCTACTATAATTAAAAATGTGAGTCGCAACCCTATTTGCGTCGAATAAATGGATAGGTGAAAAAATGTGAACCGCAACCCTGCTTGCGAGATATAAATGCGCAGGTGAAAAAATGTTAATTATAGTAAAATGTGGGGTCTATAAAATTAATTTAGATCCCATATTTTCATAAAAAGGAGTTAAATAATAATGATAATAGAAGATGGAAAATTTTATTTTATAAAAGATGAATTTTTTGATATATTTAAAGATTATAAATTGATGGAAAACAAAGAAGGTGGAAATAAAAGACCTTGTTACTTTTGTTTTAGAGATAGAAAAAATAAAGAAATAATATGGTTTGTTCCAATATCGACTAAATATGATAAATATAAGAAGATATATGATAATAAAAAATTAAAAATTGGAAATAAACCAGTATATAATTTTGTTTTTGGTAATGTGTTAGGCAAAAAAGCTGTATTTTTAATACAAAATATATTTCCAACAACAGAAGAATATATATTAGAAAAATATACAAATTCAAATATAGATGTAGAAATACCTACAGTAGTAAAAAACGAAATTATAACTACTGCATTAAGAGTTGTGAGGCTTGCAGAAGAAGACATACATATTCCATTTTATGATATTGTTGAAATGAGAAATGTTTTATTAAAAGATAAAAATAATTGAACTGGAAAAAATCTTACTAGTTCAAAATGTTACAGCCAATACTTAGCTGCAGAGCAAAAGGCTAGGGCAACTTATGAAAAATTAATAGATTTATGTAAGGATGACCAAGATGTTATTGACCCACTTCGTTTCTTAAGAGAAAGAGAAGTAGTTCACTTCCAAAGATTTGGAGAAGCATTACGTGGAGTACAAGATAAACTTGCAGAGAAGAAATTTTATATGAATAATAACAATGATATGAAATGTAGATAAAGAAAAAGTCCCATAGGGACTTTTTCTAACATTACATAATACTTCTAATTTTTTCTATAATCATATTTAATGCAACTTCATTTTGTCCACCTTCTGGAACTATGATATCTGCAAATTTTTTACTAGGTTCTACAAATTGTTCGTGCATAGGTTTTACAATTGTACAATATTCTGATACAACAGTATTTAATGTACCACCTCTTTTTTCAACATCACGAAGTAATCTTCTTATAAATCTAATGTCAGCATCAGTATCAACGAATATTTTTATATCCATCATATCTCTTAACTCTTTATTTTCAAATATTAAAATTCCTTCTAAAATAATAACCTTTTTTGGAATAACTTCAACAGTTTCAGATTCTCTTTTACGTTCAAGAAATGAATATTTAGGTCTATATATTGTATGACCCTTTTTTAATTCTTCTAAATGTTTAATTAAAAGATTTGTTTCAAAAGAATTGGGATGATCATAATTAAGTTTAACTCTTTCTTCAAAAGGTAGATTAGAATGATCATTATAATAAGAATCATGTGAAATCATAGTAATATTATTATCAAATTCTTTTTTTATATTTTCTGCAAGAGTAGTTTTCCCGTGAACCAGAACCACCTGCTATACCAATTATAATAGGATTTAATCCCATTTGCGTAACCTCCAAATTAAAATTCTTATATATATTTTAAAATAATATTTTAATAAAAGCAAGAAAAACTGACAAAATAAGATAAAAAATGAAGTTGCAATTATTTTTAAATAGAAATATAATATATAAAATTAAAAGTAGGTGTTAATATGGTATTAATAGGAAAAGTAAAAAGTGGACTTCGGGGAAGCAAGTTATTGGATGAAAAAAGCAGAAAGTGCGTTTGAGAAAAAAATAGGATTAAAATTATTTCATGGAACACTGAACATTGAATTAGAAAATGAATATGTATTAAGTGGAAACTTAGAAGTTTTACATAAAGAAGAATATGGAGGAATTCAAGAGGTATATATTAAAGAGTGCGAAGTGCTAGGAAATAAATCATATATATTAAGAACAAGTAAAAACATGACAAATAATGGAGATCATCCATTAAATATACTAGAGATAATTTCAGACATAAATTTTAGAGAAAAATACAAACTTAAAGATGGAGATAAAATTCAAATTTCAATTAAATAAATTGTAATTTGTTTGTGAGAGGAAAATCCTAGGGACTGTCCCTAAAAATCACCAATTTTGGGGATTTTTGGGACTGTCCTGAATTTTCCGAACATGAAACAAACAACAATTTATTTGCTTTTTAGTTCTAATTTTTTTTAATCAGCATATATATATTAAAAGGACAAGTTACGTATAAGGAGAAAAGTATATGCTAATTTCTAACCTTCTTACATATTTTCCAGAAGAAATTTTTAAAATTATAGGAGATTACTTTAAAGAGGATACAGAAGAAAAAAATAAATCAATAGAAGAAATACGTTTAAGAGCGGAAAAACCACTAATATTAAAATTCAATAAAAAAGAAATAGCTTTTAAAATGAATGTGACTCAAGAAATGATTTTACAAACTTTGCAGAGGGTTTGCGATAATTCTATATATTCATTTCAAAACCAAATTAGAGAAGGATTTATTACTGTAAAAGGTGGGCATAGAGTAGGAATTACTGGTAATTGTGTAATAGAAGATAATCGAGTGTCTAATATTAATTACATATCCAGTCTTAATTTTAGAATAGCAAAAGAAATAAAAGGATGTAGTAATAAACTTTTGAAATTTGTATTAGATTTAGAAAATAATAATATTTATAATACACTTATTGTATCTCCTCCTGGAGTACGGAAAAACAACAATTTTGCGAGATTTAATCCGAAAAATTAGTACAGGCATAGAAAAGTTAAATTTTCATGGAATAAATGTTGGACTAGTTGATGAAAGAGGGGAACTTGCTGCTATGTACAAAGGGATACCTCAAAATGATATAGGGTTAAGAACAGATGTACTCGATAACATACCAAAATCTATAGGAATGAGAATGCTTATAAGATCTATGTCACCAAAAGTCATTTCAGCAGATGAAATAGGCAATGAAAATGAAATAGAAGCTATAAATTATTCGATATGTTCAGGAATTAAAGGGATATTTACTGCACATGGAGCAAGCTTAGAAGAGATATCAATAAATCCTACTTTAAAATCATTGTTAAATTTACATGTTTTTGAAAGAATAATTTTTCTAACTGATAAAAAAAGAAAAGCAGAGATTAAAACTGTTTATAATTTAAATAGAAAAACATCAGAATATTCAATTATGGAGTGATTTTATGCTAATAATCAAAATTATAATATATTCATTTATATTTTTATCATGTTCATTAATTGGAATACTAATTTCCAGAAAATATGTAAATAGAGTAAATGAATTAAAAGAATTTAGGAATGCATTAAATATATTTAAAACTAAAATAAGATATACATATGAACCATTACCAGAAATATTTTCAGAAATATCAGAAAGTGTTAATCCAAATATATCAACGGTATTTAAAAAAGCAGCAGAAAAGATGAAGATTTGTGCAGCAGGAGAAGCATGGGATTTTGCTTTAAAAATAGAAGATTTAAGCATTGATGATGAAGATAGGAATGCATTAAAAAATCTCAGTAAATTACTAGGAAAAACAGATTTAGAAGGACAACTTAATCAAATAGAAATGACATCAGATTTTTTAGATAAACAAATTAGAAAAGCTGAAATTCAGAAGGATAAAAGTGAAAAAATGTATAGAACACTTGGAATGATAATGGGAATGCTAATAGTAATTATACTTGTTTAAAGGAGATACATATGAATATAGATTTATTATTTAAAATAGCTGCAATAGGAATATTGGTTGCAGTTTTGCATCAGGTTTTAGTAAGAGCTGGAAGAGAAGATCAAGCAATGATGACAACATTAGCAGGTTTAGTAATTGTACTTACAATGGTTATAAAAGAAATAAGTACATTGTTTAATACAGTAAGAACTATATTTGGACTATAAAACTATATTTTTTCTTTTTTTGATGAAGTAGATTTATTTTTTAAAAAATGCTAGATTTACTCCATCTAAAAAAGAAAAAGAATTGAATAGAAAGGTGAATTTTAGTTTGGAAATAGTAAAAATAATAGGTGTAGGGATAACTGCACTTATAATAATTATTATATTAAAACAGTACAAGCCTGAATTTACAATATATGTATCAATAATAACAGGAATAATTATTCTTATTATGGTTATGGATCAGTTAAATGCAGTAGTTAAAGTTTTAACAAATCTTGCGAATAAAACTGGGACAGGAAGTACATTTTTAAAGATACTCTTAAAAATTACTGGCATTGCAATACTCACTGAATTTGCAGTAAGTATTTGCAAAGATTCAGGAGAAAGTGCTATTGCTAGTAAAATTGATTTAGGTGGAAAAATATTAATTATAAGTATATCGATTCCAATAATTACAGCATTGTTAGAATTAATTATAAACATATTACCATAATAATTTATTAGGGAGAATAAATGATAAAGAAAATTACAATTTTGTTTATTTTAATATATCTAATTATATTTCCTAAATCATATGCAACTGATGAAATTATTTCATCACAAATGGATTCATTGAATATATCCTCGTTTATAGATGAAGGAGAAAAATATACAGAAGATGTATTCCCTGATACGAATTTAAATGACTTTTTAAATTCGGCAATTAAAGGTGAGATTGACAATAAAAGCATATATAAAGGTATTTTGTCGATATTTGGTGATGAAATAGTATCAGCAATATCTCTTTTAGGAAGTATTTTGATAATCATAATAATACATAGTATATTAAAGAATTTTACTGAAAATCTAAGCAATAGCGAAGGAATAGGTCAAATAGCATATTATGTAGAATATATTATGATTGTTACACTAATAATGGCTAACTTTTCAAACATAATTAATATGATAAAAGAATCTATTGCAAATTTAGTTGGTTTTGTAAACTGTTTAGTCCCAATTTTACTTGCTCTAATGTATGCTACTCGGAAATGTTGCATCAGTTACTTTAATACAACCATTAATAATATTTTCAGTTGTATTTATATCAAATGCAATAACACTATTTGTTTTACCAATTTCTCTGATTGCTACAGCATTAGGAATAATATCAAACTTATCAGAAAAAGTTCAAATAGGAAAATTATCTAAATTTTTAAAATCAGGAATAACTTGGTTTTTAGGAGTAGTAATAACTATATTTATAAGCATATTATCATTAGAAGGAAGCCTAACTAGTAATGTAGATCGGTCTTGCAGCAAAGGGAATAAAAGCTGCTACATCTACTTTTATACCAGTAGTAGGTAAAGCATTGGGAGAATCAGTAGATATGGTAATTGGGTCAACTTCTATATTAAAAAATTCTATTGGAATTGTAGGTATGTTTGTGGTAATTGGAATATGTGTTATGCCTATAATTAAATTAACAATACTAACTATTACATATCATTTTGCATCTGCAATATGTGAACCATTAGCAGATAAGAAAATAGTATCGTTATTAGATCAAATGGGTGGAACATTTAAAGTCCTTTTAGGAATTATGTTTTTTGTAGCAGTACTCTTAATTGTTGGACTAGCTATGTGTATAAAGATATCTAATAACGGAATGATGTATAGGTAGGTGAAAAATTTGATTAGTTTCATAAATTCATGGGCTAAAGGGATAATATTAGCAGTAGTAATTGCAACAATAATTGAAATTATTTTACCTGAAGGAAATAATAAAAAATATGTGAAGACAATTATAGGAATTTATATTATGTTTGTTATGATATATCCATTAATATCAAAAATATCAAATAAAAATATAAATATTGAAGGGATTATAGAAAACACAACAAATGAAATGAGAAAATTTGAAACGGATAATAATATAGCAATAGAAACTAATACCTATATAGAAGAAACCTATAAACAAAAACTAGAAAATGATATGAGAGAAAAAACAAAAGAAAAGGGATATGAAATCAATTCTTTAGATTTATACATAGAAACACAAAATAATGAAAGTTATGGACAAATAAATACTATTGTTATGCAAATATCTAAAACAGAAAAAACAGACGAAGATATCACTACAACAGATAATAACATTATAAAAAATGATGTTGATAATATACAAAATGTTGAGATAAAAATATTAAATAATAATACAAAAAATAATAATAACATACAAAATGAAAACATCTCTAAAGAAGAAATAGAAAACTTAAAAGATTATTTCAATTCTATTTATGGAGTTGAAAAAGAAAAAATATATATTAATGAGTAGGTGAAAATTATGTTTAAGGATAGGTTAAAAAATTTAAAATCTAAATTCATAAAAAAATCAGAGGGAAATAATAAAAGAAAAATAGAAAATTTAGTAGTCTTTTTAATTCTTTTAATAATTACAGTAGTTGCAATAAATACAATCTGGGGAGATAAAAAGCAAGATGTAAAACAAGACGATACCAATACTTCATATAAAGAATTAGCTCAATCTATAGATAATAATATTGATAGTAATAATCAGCAATTAAATGAATATAATTTAGAACAAAGCTTAGAGGACATACTATCTAAAATTTCGGGAGTTGGAAAAGTAGAAGTATTAGTTACATATTCAGAAACAAGCGAAGTTGTTGCAATGTACAATGAAACATATACTGCAAGTAACACTGAGGAAACAGACACAAATGGGGGTGTAAGAAAAATTGAAGAAACAGATACAAATAAAGAGATAATATTCGAGGATGACAATGGAGAGAAAACTCCTATTACTCAAAAAGTAGTAATGCCTAAAATAGAAGGAGCTATTATTACAGCAGAGGGAGCTGGAAATATAGATATAAAAACAAATATTATTCAAGCAGTTTCTGCTGCAACAGGTTTATCTAGTTATAGAATACAGGTATTTGAAATGTCTAGTTAAAACATGTGAAAATTAGATTTATTGATAAAAAGGAGAAATGTATTTATGAAAATTTTAAAGAGAAATCAATTAATTATTTTAGTAGTATCATTAATGTTAATAACTGCAGGATATTTAAATTTTACTACTAATCAAGAAAATGTTCAAACAAGTACAATTGCTGATAGAGATGACAACACAATTGGAGATGCACAGCTTGTAAGCACAATACCAGATGATAATGAGAATAATACGATAGAAAATCTTGTGACTGGACAAACAGATTTAAATGAAACAGAAAGTGAAATTGAACAAAATGAAATAGAAAATGAATTAGTTGAAAATGAAACTCCAACAAGTAGTATAGCTGACAATGAAGGAAATGATGTTGATAGTAATGAAGATGAGTCAAAAGATTATTATTTTACAACTTCTAAGCTAGAAAGAAATACGATGTATTCAGAACTTTTAGAAACATATCAAGAGATGTATAATAACACAAATGCTACAGCTAATCAAAAGTCAGAGGCTTTAGAAAAAATAAATAATATTAATAATACAAAAAATGCAATAATGATAGCAGAAAATTTAATAATGGCAAAAGATTTTGAAGATGCAGTTATATTCGTAAATGAGGAAAGCGTTAGTGTAATCATAAAATCTGAAGAACTAAAAGGAGAAGAAGTAGCACAGATACAAAATATAGTTTCAAGAGAATTAAATGTAAAAGCAGAAACAATTCATATTAGCAATAAATATTAAACCCAATGTAAATAAAATAATAAAAACTATGTAGAATTTATATGTCTGCATAGTTTTTTATATAATAGGTATAATAGAAAATTCGACTTTTCTATTATGTAAAAATGTTATAACTACTATAGCCAAAGTGTGGCAAAGCTACTTTTCTTGGTACATAAAAATAGGAATAATCATATAATAAAATAATTAGATAAAAAAGCAGATGTGTCCCAAATGCGACAATAATGCCCGCTGGGGACTGCCCTCAGGAGGAAAAATGAAACAGCTATATTTAGATGCAAAAAATATTATGATTAAAGATCCGGCTGCAAGAAATATTTTAGAGGTAATAATTTTATATCCTGGTTTTCATATTCTTGTATTTCACAGATTTGCTCATTTTTTATATCGACATAAACTTTTTTTTATTGCAAGGTTAATTTCTCAAATTGGTAGGCTTTTTACAGGAATAGAAATCCATCCAGGAGCAAAGATAGGAAAAAGACTATTTATAGATCATGGAATGGGAATAGTTATAGGAGAAACAGCAGAGGTTGGAAATGATTGTACAATATATCATGGAGTAACACTGGGTCGGAACAGGTAAAGATAAAAATAAAAGGCATCCTACAGTAGGAAATAATGTCATGATAGGTGCTGGTTCTAAAGTACTTGGACCTATAAAAATAGGAAATAATGTAAAAATAGGTGCAGGTGCAGTTGTATTACATGATATAGAAAAAAATTCAACAGCAGTTGGTGTTCCTGTTGATAGAGTAATAAAAAAAACAATTTAATAGAAGAAAAGTTTTACCTAAAATATTTACAAATACCTTGTAAATATTTTTTTTATTGGTATAATAGTATAGTATATATTAATTTTATATTAGTTAAGAATAAAAAGTGAATAGTTAATAGTACAAAATTTGCTTTAGCAAATTTTGAAGGAGGAAAAAGAATGGTAAAAAAGGTTGCTATAATTACGAATGGTGGAGATTGTCCAGGATTAAATGCAGTAATCCGTGCAATTGTCAAAACTGCTGAAACTCATGGAGTAGAGTGCTATGGATATATAGAAGGATATAAAGGACTTTTAGAAAACAACTATATGAAACTTGAATCAAATGGTTCTGCATCTGGATTGCTTCACAGAGGTGGAACAATTATTGGTGCATCAAATAGTACAAATTTATTTAATTATCCAGTAGAAGAAAATGGAGAGATAGTATATAAGGATATGTCATATAAAGCTGTAGAAAATGTAAAACAAGCAGGATTTGATTGTATATTTACATTAGGAGGAGATGGAACACAAAAATCTGCAAGAGATTTCACATTAAGAGGATTAAATATAATAGGAGTACCAAAAACAATAGACAATGATGTTGCACATTCAGAAATAACATTTGGATATAATACAGCAGTATCTGTTGCAACAGAAGCTTTAGATAGATTGCATTCAACAGCAGAATCACATCATAGAATAATGACATTAGAAGTAATGGGAAGATATGCAGGATGGATAGCATTAGAATCTGCTATAGCAGGTGGAGCAGATGCTGCAATAATTCCAGAAATACCATATGATATAAATAAAATAGTTGAAAAAATAAATAAAAGAAAAGAAGAAGGTAAAAAATTCAGTATAATTGTTGTATCTGAAGGTGCTAAACCAAAAGATGGAGATATGATAATTAAGAAAACATTAAATGACGGTAAAGGATTAGATAATATAAGACTTGGAGGAATAGGAGAAAAACTATCAAGAGATTTAGAAGAACTAACAGGAATGGTATCAAGAAATACTGTTTTAGGATATGTACAAAGAGGTGGAACTCCAACAGCATATGATAGAGTATTATCTACAAAATATGGTTCTAAAGCAATGGAACTTGCATTAGAAGGAAAATTTAATGTATTAGTTACATTAAAAAATGGAAAATTAGATTCAGTACCATTAGAAGACGTAGTAGGAAATAACAAAGAAATAGGAGCTCGTTCACGGAGGAACAGAAAGTACAAATATTAAAAGAGTGACAATGGATGATGATCTAGTAAAAATTGCAAGAGACCTAGACATCTGCTTGGGAGATTAAGGAGAAATATATGATTAATTTTAAAAAAGAAATAGCAACTAAGATTGCAAAAGTAACAAATTTGAATGAAGAAGAATTAGAAAAATATATAGAAGTACCACCAAATATCGATTTAGGAGATTATGCTTTTCCATGTTTTAAACTTGCAAAAGATTTAAAAAAATCACCATCAATAATTGCAAATGAAATAAAAGAAAATATTGAAATAGATAAAAACATTATACAAAGAATAGATGTTATAGGAGGATATTTAAATATATATATAAATAAAGAAGTATTAATAAAAACTGTATTAGAAGAAGTTGCGAAAAAAAATGAAAAATACGGTTATTCAAATATTGGGGAAGGCAAAACAGCTGTAATAGAGTATTCATCACCTAACATTGCAAAACCATTTCATATAGGACATTTACGTACAACTGTAATAGGAGGAGCTTTATACAAAATATATAATTTCCTTGGATATAATACGATTGGTTTAAACTATTTAGGAGATTGGGGACTACAATTTGGAAAAGTTATTGCAGGTATTTCACTATGGAAAGAAGAATATGATTTTCAAAATGATGAAATGGGTAGTATACTAAAAATATATATAAGATTTAATAAAGAAGAAAAAGAAAATCCAGAACTTACAGAAATGGCAAGAGAATATTTTAAAAAGTTAGAAAAAGGTGAACCAGAAATTGTAAAACAATGGGAACATATTAGAAAAATAAGCATAGATAATTATCAAAAAACATATAAACTTTTAAATTCAAAATTCGATTCATATGATGGAGAAGCATACTATAATGATAAAATGGATGCCATAATTAATGAATTAAAAAATAAAGGATTATTAGAAGAATCACAAGGTGCAAAAATAGTTGACTTAGAAGAATATGATATGCCACCATGTATAGTCGTTACATCTGCGGGAACAACTATCTATGCAACAAGAGATTTAGCTGCATTAAAGGATAGAATAAATAGATATAATTTTGATAAATTAGTTTATGTAGCAGGAAGTGAACAACAATTACATTTTAAACAAGTTTTTAAGGTAATGGAATTAATGGGATATGAAGAGTATGTTTCAAAGTGTACACATGTTCCATTTGGATTAATAGTAGATAAGACAGGAGAGAAAATAGGATCAAGAAAAGGAAATTCTGTGTTTTTAGAAGATATATTAAATGAATCAATAGATAAAGTAAAAAATATCATTAATGAAAAAAATCCGGAATTTGAAGATAAAGATGCAATTGCAAGAAAAGTTGGAGTAGGAGCAATAATATTTAATGATTTATCAAATAGTAGAATAAAAGATGAAATATTTGACTGGGATACACTCCTTAATTTTCAGGGCGAAACTGGTCCATATATTCAATATATTTATGTAAGAACTAAAAGTCTATTAAATAAAGCAGGATACATTCCTAAAATAGAAGCAATTGATTTTAATATGTTAAAAGAAAAAGAAGCAATAGAAATATTAAAAATTATATATATGTTTAGTGAAACAATTCAAAACGCAGCAGATAAAAATGAACCATCAATACTTGCTAGATACTTAATTGATTTAAGTCAAAGTTTTAGTACATTTTATAATGGATACAAAATAATTACAGAAGATAAGACTGTGCAAGATGCAAGACTATTTCTAACATATGTTGTTGGAATTGTATTAAAAACAGGAACTGAATTATTAGGTATGGAAATGCCTGAAAGAATGTAAATAAAAATTAAACACCAGATAGACAAATAAACTTGTTTATCTGGTGTTTAATTTAATATAAATAATATTATAAAGTTTGTTAAATTTATTTTATTTAATATTGCATACATAAACAAAGGTAAGAATATAATTAATATAAAATTAAAAATCATATATATTGAAAATAGATTATTCTGATTTAATAATTTTATAAGCAAGTACATAAAAAAATAGTATAGACATTAATTATAAAAATTATTATTTTACATGGAAATAACTTAAGATGTCAAGAATTGTCATAAAACGAAAAATAAATTTAAAAAATATGCTAAATATATTGCAATTTTAGAATTAAACAATATATAATATGAAAGTAATCATATGAGGGGGAATTACTTTGAGAAAATATTTTGGAACAGATGGTATTAGAAGAATTGCTAATACTGAATTGACACCAGAATTAGTATATAAAGTTGCAAAAGCAGGTGCATATGTTTTAGCAAAACATTCAGATCATGCACCAACAATTTTAATAGGAAGAGATACAAGACTTTCTGGAACTTTAATAGAAAGTGCTATGACAGCCGGATTTTTAAGCTATGGTGCTAATGTAAAATTGTTAGGAGTTATGCCAACACCAGCTGTAGCATATTTAACAAAAAAATTAAAAGCAGATGCGAGTGTTGTTATTTCTGCATCACATAATACTTTTGAATTTAATGGAGTAAAATATTTTAGCAATAAAGGTATGAAAATATCTGATGAGATAGAAGAAGAGATAGAGGAAGTTATGGACTCTGGGAAAATTGATGAGCTAAATGCTGTACATAATAAAATAGGAACATCTGAAGATGCCACTTCATTAGTAGAAGAATACATATTTTTATTTAGAAAAATATTTGAAGATAACATAGAAGGTAATATAAGAGAAGACTTCATAGTTGGATTGGATGTAGCAAATGGTGCAACATATAAAGTAGCAGAAGAAGTATTTAAAAAATTAGGAATAAAATACAAAATAATAAATAATAACCCAAATGGAATAAATATAAATGAGAACTGTGGATCAACGCATTTAGAAGGATTAAAAAAGTTTGTTACGGATAATAAATTGAGTTTAGGAATTGCATATGATGGAGATGGAGATAGATGCCTTGCAATAGATGAAAAAGGAAATGAAATTGATGGAGATATGCTTCTTGCAATATTTTCAAAATATCTAAAAGAAAAAGGGAAATTAAATAATGATACTATAGTTGCCACAATCATGAGTAATTTAGGATTAAAGAAGTTTGCTGAAAAAAATGGATTAACTCTAAAACAAACAAAAGTAGGAGATAGATATGTTCTAGAAGAAATGTTAAAGAATGGATACAACTTAGGTGGAGAACAATCAGGACATATAATAATGATTGACCATAATCCAACAGGAGATCGGAATACTCACTTCTTTAATGTTAATACAAATTTTATTAGAAAAAAGTATTCCAGTATCAGAACTTTGTGATATAATGCAAGTATATCCACAAGTTTTGATAAATGCAAAAGTAAATACAAACAGAAAGAGTGATTATGAAAAAGACAAAGATATAAAAAATATGGTAGAAAAACTAAAAGAAGAATTTTTAAGTGAAGGAAGAGTAATAATAAGGCCATCCGGAACTGAACCATTGATAAGAGTAATGATAGAAGGAAAAGATATAGAAAAAATTACTAGAAAAGCTCAGGAATTAGTAACTCTTATAGAAAAAAAATTAAATTAGGTTATTAAAAAATAATATAAAATTATACAAAGGAGGAAGAAGTTAAATGTATATTTTTAATGTAACAGATCCAATAACATTAGTATTATTACTTGCAGCTACAATACTATTAATCTTTTTAGGAAAGGAAATAAAAAAGCCACAAGCATCAGTAATACCATTAATATTCTTCTTAGTATTAGTATTAATACATAGTGTAGAACTTGCAGTTATACCTGAAATAGGATATGAATATTACTATTCAATAATATTAAGATGCATAACTGTAGACTTAGTAATGATATTTATTACGTTCTTTGGATATCTCTGGGTTGATGATATAGCATGTAAATTTTATAAAAAGAAAAGCATTGATAACAGTTTAGACTGGTTTTGGAAACAAGTATAATTTAATTTTAAAATTAAAGTAGCAAGTTTATATTTTATAACTTGCTATTTTAATATGATTATGATAGAATTCTAAAAGTCAAAATTATTGATTATAAAGGAGAGCATGTTTTATGAGCGAAAAATATTATATAACAACACCAATATACTATCCAAGTGGGAAATTTCATATAGGAACAGCATATACAACAACACTTGCAAATACAATAAAAAAATATAGACAAATGAGAGGATATGATGCATATTTATTAACTGGATTAGATGAGCATGGGCAAAAAATACAAGATGTTGCTATATCTAGAGGAAAAACTCCACAAGATCATGTTGATGAAATGGCAGATGTTGCAAAAAAATTATGGGCAAAAATGAAAATTGATTATGATGATTTCATTAGAACAACAGATAAAAGACATGAAAAGATTGTAGAGCAAATATTTGAGAAATTTATGAAAAATGGAGATATATATAAAGGAGAATATGAAGGATGGTATTGCGTGCCATGCGAAACATATTTTACACCAACACAATTAGTAGATGGAAAATGCCCTGATTGTGGAAGAGAAGTTAAAAAAATGAAAGAAGAAGCATACTTCTTTAATATGAAAAAATATCAAGATAGACTTATAAAATTCTATGAAGAAAATCCAAATTTTATTGAACCGGCTTTTAGAAAAAATGAACTGTTTAATAATTTCATAAAACCAGGATTAGAAGATTTATGTGTAACTCGTACCACATTTGATTGGGGTATAAAAGTAAAAGGCGATGAAAAACATGTAATATACGTTTGGCTAGATGCGCTTACAAATTATATTACAGCATTAGGATATATGTCAGATGATGAAACAAAATTTAATAAATATTGGCCAGCAGATTTACAAATAGTTGGTAAAGATATAATAAGATTTCACGGTATTTATTGGCCTATATTCTTAATGGCTCTTGATTTACCAATGCCTAAAAAATTATTTGCACATGGATGGATAATGATGAAAGACGGAAAAATGTCTAAATCGAAAGGAAATGTTATATATCCAGAAACATTAATAGAAAGATATGGGTTAGATGCTACCAAGTATTTTTTGTTAAAAGAATTATCTGTAGGACAAGATGGATTATTTACTCCAGAGGGATTTGTAGAAAGATTTAACTCAGACTTATGTAATGATTTAGGTAATTTATTAAATAGAACTATTGGTATGATAAATAAATACTTTAAGGGTGAGATTCCAAGCAAACCACAAAATTTAACTGATTTAGATATTGAACTAGAAAACTTTGTAAATAATAAGATAGAGCATGTAGAAAAAGAAATGGATGAAGTGCATGTAAGTAATTCCTTAGAAGAAATCTGGCAAATCATATCAAGAACAAATAAATACATTGATGAAACTATGCCATGGATATTATATAAAGAAGAAAAAGTAGAAGAATTAAAAAATGTAATGTATCATTTAGTAGAAAATTTAAGGAAAATAGCAATATTGATTAGACCTTACATGGAAGAAACATCACCTAAGATGTTTAATCAACTAGGAATGAGTGATACTGAATTAATGACATGGGATAGTATGAAAGAATATCCAGAATACAAAAATAATCTAAGAGTTGTAGAAAAAGGAGAACCTTTATTTATAAGACTAGACTTAGATGAAGAAATAGAGTTTTTGAAGAATGAAATGAATAAATAAAAGGAGAAAAAATGGGAAAATTATTTGTAATAGATGGAACAGATGCAAGTGGAAAACAAACACAATTTGAGAAATTGCAAGAAAGATTAAACAAAGAAAATATAGATTATAAAGTAATATCTTTTCCTAATTATGATAGTCCATCATCTTCACTTGTAAAAATGTATTTATCAGGAGAATTTGGAGAAAATGCAAAAGATATAAGTCCATATATTGCTTCAACATTTTATGCAGTTGATAGATACGCAACATTTAAAAAAGAATTAGAGGAATACTATAACAATGGAGGTATAATACTTGCTGATAGATATACAACAGCAAATATGGTTCACCAGGCAGGAAAAATAGATAATAAAAGTGAAAGAGAAAAATTCTTAGAATGGCTTTGGGATTTTGAATTTAATTTATATAAGTTACCAATACCAAGTAAAGTGTTTTTCTTAAATATGCCACCAGAATATGCATTTAAACTAATGGAAAATAGAGAAAATAAATTTACACATGAATTAAAAAAGGATATTCATGAAAGTGATAAAAGCCATATAATAGATAGTTATAATGCTGCATGTGAAGTCGCAGATAAATATAATTGGTCAAAAATAGAATGTGTAAAAAATAATAAAATTAGGACAATAGAAGAAATACATGAAGATATATATAAACAAATAAAAAATATAATTTAAACAAAAATTCCAAACTTAATTTATACTCAGAAAGGAAATAAAAGTTTAAAGTGGAAAGAGTCGGTTTTTTTGGGGGATGTTTTAATCCACCAACAAATGTACATATAAATATTGTAAATAATTTAATAAAACAAGGAAAATTAGACAAAGTAGTATTTGTTCCAGTTAATAATTACTATAAAAAAGAAGGATTAATTGAAGCAAAACATAGGTATAACATGCTTAAATTAATTACAAAAAATCAAAAAAATTTAGAAGTTGATGATATTGAAATAAAAGAAAACAGAGAATTATTTGCTGTAGATGCATTTAAACTTATTGAGAACAGTCCATATCAAGCAAAATGCTGTATAGAGAAAACGTTTATGATTATGGGATCTGATAATTATAATAAAATGCCAAAATGGAAAGATTATGATAAAATAAAAAATAGATATAATTATATAATTATAGATAGAGATGAAAAGGAAATTTCATCAACACAAATAAGAAAAATGATAAAGAACAATGATAAAAAAGTAATAGAATATTTACCTAAAGAAGTATATAAATATATAATAAAAAATGAATTATATAAATGATGTCAATAAATATAAGATGACATCATTTATTTATTGACATTTAAGAACAAACGTTCTATAATAAAACAAGGTGATAATATGGAAAGACAAATTATGCATATAGATGTAAATAATGCATTTTTATCATGGTTTGCAATCTGGAGATTAAAAAATGGTGAAGAAATTGATATAAGAGAAATACCTTCAATAATTGGCGGAGATGAATCAAGAAGGGCTGGTATTGTACTTGCAAAAAGCAATATTGCTAAACAATTTGGAATAGTTACAGGGGAAACTATATTTCAAGCTAGAAAGAAATGTCCAAATGTTAAAGTATTTCAAGGAGACTATAAAATATATAGGGAATATTCAGATAAACTATATAAACTATTATTAGATTATACTGATAAAATAGAAAGATATTCGGTAGATGAATGTTTTTTGGACATGACTGAATATTTGATGAAATCAACTCTAATGGATAAGGCAAAAGAAATTAGAAAAAGAGTAAATGAAGAATTAGGATTCACTGTAAATATAGGATTAAGTTCAAATAAATTACTAGCAAAAATGGCATCAGATTTTGAAAAACCTAATAAAATACATACATTATACACAAATGAAATTGAAGAAAAAATGTGGACACTACCCATTAGAGATTTATTTATGCTTGGAAGAAAAACAGTTCCTAAGTTATACAATATGAATATAAAAACAATAGGAGATTTAGCTAAAGCTGATATTGAGCAACTTATTAATAAATTTGGAAAGCATGGAAAAATAATGTGGGAATATGCAAATGGGATAGATTTATCAGATGTTGCATACAAATATGAAGAACCTAAGAGTATAGGCAATTCAACTACACTAGCAAAAGATATTCAAGATTTAGAATCATTAAATGAAGTTCTTTTGGCATTAGCAGAACATGTAGCATATAGATTAAGAAAATATAATATGATAGCAAATGTTATAAATGTGGGATTAAGAACAAAAGATTTTAAAGATTTTTCACATCAAGGTAAATTATATATACCAACAGCAAACACAAAAGATATATATTTAAAATCGAAAGAGCTTTTAAATTCAATGTATAAAGGAGAAGCAATAAGATTAATATCTTTAAGAGCAGATAAATTAATAAATAAAAATGAAGGACAAATTTCATTATTTAATACAAAAGATGAAAAGAAACAAGAAAAACTTGATAAAACATTAGATGAATTAAAAGAAAAATATGGATATTTAAGTATTACCAGGGCAGGAAAATTGGGAATAGAAAAGAATATAAAATTTAAGTAAAATTTTATTATAAAACTATTGATTTTTTAATATTATTTTAATAAACTATATATAAAATAAAAAATATTATTTAAGGGAGTGTACATATGGAAGAAAAAGAATTAAAAAAAGAAGAAGATAACAATAAAGGTGAGGCAAAAAAGAAAGGTAAAGTAAATTTTTTGAAAAAGAAAGAAATATGGATTTCAGGAGTTATTGGATTAGTCTTAGGAGGAGCCTTAATATATTTAATAGGAATATTAGGACTTCCTGGACTTGGACACGAGGAAATAATTTCTTTTAAAGGTGGAAAAGTAACAAAAAATGACATATATGAAGAAATGAAAAAAAACTATCCAATAAGCTATGTTTTAGAATTAGCAGACAAATCAATTTTAGATGGAATATATCAGCTTACTGATGAACAAAACCAAGAAATAAATGAAGAAAGTGACTCAATTTTAAACACCTATAAAACATATTATGGGTATACAGAAGAACAATTTTTGGAAGAAAATGGATTTGACAGTAAAGAAAAATTTATAGAATACATGCAATTAGATTATAAAAGAAACTTATGTTGTATAGACTATTTTAAAACATTAATACCAAGAGAAGATATTGAAAACTACTACAATGATAATGTTTACGGAGAAATTAATACAAAACATATATTAGTTCAAATAACAGATGATATAACAGAAAAACAAGCTTTAGCTACTGCAAATGAGATTTTATCAAAATTAAATGCAGGTACAAGTTTTGATGATGTTGCTAATGAATACAAAGATAAAGTAACAACTGAGAATGTAGATTTTGATAATTTTAATGCTGATCAATTAGATAAAAACTATGTAGAAGCAAGCAAAACGTTAGAAAAAGATACTTATACAAAGAAAGCTGTTAAAACAAGCTATGGATATCATATTATATATTGTATAAACAAATCAGAAAAACCATCATTAGAAGAGGCTGAAAATGATATAGTTGAAGCATTAGGTGAAAATTTAGAATCTCAAGATGAATACATAAGATATAAAGCATTAATAAAATTAAGAGAAGATAATAAACTAAAATTTAAGAATAAAGATTTAGAACAGGATTATAAAGAATATTGTGAGCAAGTGAATTCAGGGACAGCAACTGAAACTACAACTGGAGCAGAATAAAAATTATAATTAAAAGAGCAAATTTTGTATTGCTCTTTTAATGCTATAAAATTCTAATTATACAAGGAGAAATTATATGAAAAATGAAGAAAATATTAAAAGATTATTAGAATTATTAGATAAGATTAATGTAGACAAGGAAAATGAAAAAAATATAAAAGATATAAGAGAATTATTAACTGCTGGTGATGTTAAATTAGCTCTTAAGAAATTAGAAGAGTTAAAAAAAGATAACACTTTAAAATTAGTTTTACCAAGTATTAATTCAAATAAAAATAAAGATAAAGATAAAAAAGATGACAATGAAAACGTTGAAGAAGATGAAATTGAAGAAGATGAAAATGAAAATGAAGAAGATGAGATTGAAGAAGATGAAAATGAAAATGAAGAAGATGATGAAGAATATCCTAACGAATTACAAGCTCCAGAACTTGAAAAAGTATATATGGGTCTATTATTAAGCAATCCAAAATCTATAAGTATGTACTACTTTGTTTTTGAAGACTGCTTTTTTGAAGATAAAAAACTATTGAATGCTTATAAAAGTGTTTTGTTTACAGAAGGAGCAAGATATTCTTCAGAAATAGCTAAAAAAGATTTTAACTTTTCAAGAGAAAACAAGGAATCTGAAAGATTAAAACTTAAATTAAAAAGAGAAGTAGCAGATAAAACATATGACTATGAGAGAGTATATATAGAATTAAAAAAAATCTTTATATTAAGAAAATACTATAGAAAGAATCCTATTAAATCCAATAAAGATAAAATTGCTGAAATAAGAAATTATGAATTATATGGTAACATGTCTGTAGAAGAGGTAGAAAGTGCAATTAATCAAGTAATGGTTACTGGAAAATTCAAACAAACAGTACTTAATGAAAATGTAACAAATTTCCTATTAAAAGGTGATAATAGTTTAACTAATGGATTGAATTTACCATTTCCGATACTAAGTAGTGTATTTAAAGGAATAAGAAAAGGTGAAACTATGGCATTTGCAATGCCATCAAACTCTGGTAAAAGTAGATTTACAATAAATCTTGCAAGCTATATATCTTTCGTGCATAAGAAAAAAGTATTAGTTATTTCGAATGAAATGTCTGAAGAAAAAATGAGACTATGTTTAATAACAACAATTTTAAATAATCCAGAAATTCAAAAATTACATGGTCAAGATATAAGTAAAACTGAAGGAGAATTACTAGAATTTAAATTTAGACCAGATGATCCAAGTAAAGTAGAAACAGATGAAGAAGGATTTGTACTAAAGCAAGAAAAAGAAACAAGAAAACAATTCATAGAGAGACTTTCAAAAATATCTACAGAATTTAATAAAACTATTAAGGCAACAGATTGGATTAATAAACAAATTAATAATTCAATATATTTTATAAATATTACAGATCATACAAATGACGAACTAAAAAAAGTAATTACAAATTATTATTACAAAGAAAAAATAGAATATATGTTTTATGATACTATGAAAACGGATACTGAAAATATTGGCAATAGCGAAGAAATAAAGAAAACTGCAACAATAATTTCAAATTTAGCACAAAATTTTAATATATTTATTGGATATACATTGCAACTTGCAGAAACAGCAACATTACCTATTAATTTAACAATAAATGACTTATCAGTGAGCAGAACAGTTAAAGAAGTATTAGATACTCTTTGTCTGGTAAAACAAATTGATAATAGAAATCTTGATAATTATGAATATTCAGTAGAAGAAGTAGATTCTAAATTTTATGAATTAAAAAAATATAAAGATCCAGATGTAAGATATTATGCGTGTGTTGTTGATAAAAACAGGGCAGGTTCTAAACCAAGATTATTATTTAGATTAAATCTTGCATATAACAGATGGGAAGAATTAGGATACTTAAAATTAAAACAGGAAGAATAATAGCAAGAAAAAAATAACTTTTTTCATATAAAAAAAGTCATCTAGGGGTATTAAATAGATGACTTTTTTTGAAATTTATGTATGCCAAATTGATGGCTTCGCAAGATAATCTGGAAATAATACTTTTAGTTGTGAAAATCTTATTGGAACATCCATACAAGGAGTATTCTCTTGTATTTCACGTTTTACAGTCCGCTCTAAAATTTTACCAGCTAATTTTCTACGTGAATCTTTTAGATTTTTTTGTAGTGGTAATAGATTTAGAACTACTCTGTCCAAAAAGACAATTGTGTTACCATGTAATGTATTTTTCATAGAAATTCTCCAATCATTAATTAATATTAGTTAGAGTGTGAAAACAAATACCCCTTTGTTTTCACTAATAGTGTTTTACTTATATATTATATCAAATTTTTACCAAAAAAACAATCAAGTATTCAATATATCTCTATATTTCTATATTAAAGTAACCAAAATAAATTACAAACATAATATAAAATAAAAAAAGTTGGAGGTTATTTATGAATAATTATGAAATAATGATGAACGGAAATGTAAAAATAGGAGAGCTTGCACCAGACTTTGAAGCAGTGACAACTATGGGGGATATAAAACTTTCTAATTATAAAGGAAAATGGGTAATTTTGTTTTCACATCCAGGAGACTTTACCCCAGTATGTACAACCGAGATGATAGCATTTACAAAAGCACATACATATTTTAAAAATTTAAATACAGAACTTTTAGGATTAAGTATAGATAGTAATAGTTCACATTTAGCATGGGTATATGATATTTATTGTAAAACTGGCATAAAAGTATCATTTCCAATTATAGCAGACAGAAATGGAGAAATAGCAAGAAAATATGGAATGATAGCAAATGATATAAGTAATACAGAAACAGTTAGAAATGTATTTGTTATTGACGATAAAGGTGTTATAAGAACGATTTTAATTTATCCGCTAAATATAGGAAGGTTTATTCCTGAAATAATAAGAATTATTGAAGCATTGCAAACTGCTGATTGTAATAAAGCTTCTACACCAGCTAATTGGATACCTAATCAGCCAATAATTGTTCCAGCACCTAAAACATTTGAAGGCTTATTAGAAAGAAATGAAGAAATAGAAAAAAATAAAAATGGAATGAGCTGGTATTTAAGCTTTAAAGAATCAGATTGTGATATTAGAAATTTAAATTATAATGAAGTTAAAAAAATTGAAAGTAAAAATATGGAAAAAAAGTAAAAAACAGCTATCAATACGACTAAATTTAAAATTTCTTTATTAATATTTTAAATTAATTTGCAAATAATATTAATATATTGATTTTAAAGGAGGTTTAAAATGGAAGGTAAACAATTAATTAATTGTACTGTTGGTAGTTGTGCATTTAACAATGATAAAACACAAAAATGTGAATTAGAAGATATTATTGTAAGGCCATGTACAAATTGCAATAACGGTAATCCAGAAGATGAATCTATGTGTGGAAGTTACAGATGTAGTTACGACAACGAAAATCAATAATTAATATGCAATAGAGAAGTAAATTATATTTTTACTTCTCTATTATATTATAAATATAAATAATTTTTTAAGTTATTGACAAGATGATAATTAAGAAATAGAATATGATTATGAAATATAAGGAGGTAAAATTATGCCATTAGTAACAACTAAAGAAATGTTTAAAAAATCTATGAAAGAGGGATTTGCAATAGGAGCTTTCAACATTAACAATATGGAAATATTACAGGGAATAATAGATGCAGCCCAAAAGCAAAACTCACCTGTTATTCTTCAAGCATCAAGTGGAGCGATTAAATATGCTAGAATAAAATATTTAATGAAAATGGTTGAGGCAGCAGTTGAAGAAACAACAATTCCAATAGCAATACACTTAGACCATGGACCTGATTTTGAAACATGTAAAATGTGTATTGATAATGGATTTACATCAGTAATGATTGATGGTTCAAAATATAGTTTCGAAGAAAATATTGCAATAACAAAAAAAGTTGTAGAATATGCACATGAAAAAGGAGTAGTAGTAGAGGCAGAATTAGGACAATTAGCTGGTATAGAAGATGATGTTAATGTTTCTGAATCAGATGCAAAATATACAGATCCAAATCAAGCAAAAGAATTTGTAGAAAAAACAAAATGTGATTCTTTGGCAATAGCAATAGGAACAAGTCATGGAGCATACAAATTTAAAGGTGAAGCAAAATTAAGAATGGATATATTAGAGGCGATTAAAGAAAAAATACCAAACACTCCAATAGTATTACATGGAGCATCAACGGTAATCCCAGAATTAGTAGAAACATGTAATAGATATGGAGGAGATATACCAGGAGCTAAGGGCGTTCCAGATGAAATATTACATACAGCAAGTATTTCAGGAGTATCAAAAATAAATGTAGATACAGATTTAAGATTAGCATTTACTTCAGAAATTAGAAGAACTTTAACAGAAAATCCTTCAGTATTTGATCCTAGAAAATACTTAACACCAGCGAGAGATAAAATTACAGAAATTGTAGAGCATAAAATAAAAGATGTGTTTGGCTCAGAAAACAAAGCTTAAAATTTTCTTTTTTTGGACGGACTAATTTTAGCCTTAAAAAAAGACTAAAATTAGTCCGTCCAAATGAACTTGTCAACAAAAAGTAGACACAAAAAAACAATTCTATGGAAACCCTAGTTGAATTCTATATTGAACTGG
>CANQIC010000003.1 GCA_947623865.1 uncultured Clostridia bacterium
AAATTTAGCCCTAAAAAACTAAATTTTTAGGGCTAATGTTTAAAAAATTTTGGGACATTTTCAAATTTCATTGACAACACTTTTTAAGAAATATATCTATTTCAACTTCATTGAAAGTAGTTTTGATATTCCGTTTTCCTCCATTGTTATTCCATATACTGTGTCTGCTACTTCCATCGTTCCTTTTCTATGTGTTATCACTAAGAATTGAGTGTTTTTAGTATATTTCTTTAAATACTCTGCAAATCTATATACATTAACATCATCCAATGCTGCTTCTATTTCATCTAATACGCAAAAAGGTGCTGGATTTATTTTTAATATTGCAAATAATAATGCAATTGCTGTGAATGCTTTTTCTCCACCTGATAAAAGTGTCATGTTTTGAAGTTTCTTTCCTGGTGGTTGGGCTTCTATATCTATTCCACATTCTAATATATTTTCTTCATCTGTAAGTTTTAATTCAGCTTTTCCTCCACCAAATAATTCACTAAATACTTCACCAAAATTTTTGTTTATAACTCTGAATTGTTTTTCAAATTGCTCTTTCATTATTTTAGTCATATCTTGTATTACTTTTTTTAGTTTGGTACTTGAATTTTCCAAGTCTAATCTTTGTTCACACATAAAGTCATATCTTTCTTTTGTTTGTTTATACTCTTCAATAGAATCAATATTTATACTTCCTAATGATTTTATTTTGTCTCTTAATTGTTTTACTTTTTTTGTAGTTTCCACTATATTTTCAGGTTTTTTATATTCTTCTTTTATATTATTTGGAGTAATTTCATAGTCTTCCCACATTTTATTAATAGCTTGTTCTAATTCATATTCTATTTTAGATTTTTTTACTTCTTGTTTTGTTATTTGTGCTTTCAAGTCTTCTATTATTTTAAATTGATTTGTTATATCTTCTTCTGTTTTTGCAAGTGTGTCATTTACACTGATTCTTTCTTGTTTTAAACCATCTACTTTATCTCCACTTGTCTCTACTTCTTGTTTCATTTGTTCTATTTGTTCATTTAAACTTGCAATTTCTTCTTCTAACATTTTATTATCTTCAAGTATTTTTTCTCTTAAAGATTTTTTATTATCTATACTCGTTTTATTGTTCTGTATATCTTGCTCTATTCTTTGTACTAGTTCGTCAATTGAAGTACTACTCTCATCAAACGAACTAACAGATATTTTTAAATTAGTAATATCAAAATTTAAGTCATCTATGTATTTTTGATTATCCTTGTTATTTTCACTAAATGCTTTTATTTCTAAAGAAAGTTCTTCTATTTCTTTTTCTAATTCTGCTATTTCTTTTTCTAATTCTGCTTTTGCATTTAAACTTTCTTTTTTAGTATTTTCAATATCAAATTGTTCTTTTCTTAAAGAAGCAAGTTTGTTTTCTAATCTTTTTATATTTTCTTCTACTGATAGAACTTTTTGTTTTTCAGTAGCATATACAATCTCTGTATCTTGCATTATATGTTCTAATCCTATCACTTCTTCTATAACATCTTCTTGGGCCTTTTCATAATTCTTTTTATCTAGTTCTAAGTCTTCAATTTTTTTGTTTAATTTTTTTATATCTTTTTCTAATTCTTGTATTTGAGTAGTTCTTCCAATAATATTGTTAAATTTAGTCGTTGCAGATCCACCTGTTATTGCACCACTTGGATTTATTACATCTCCTTTTAATGTAACTATTCTAAAAGAATATTTGTTTTGTCTAGCTAGAATAATCGCTGTCTCCATATTGTCTACAATTACAGTTCTACCAAGTAAATTTAAAATTATTTCTTCATATTTTTTATTTACTTTTACTAAGTCTGATGCAATCCCTATTACTCCACTTAAGTTGTTTTTTATTAATCTATCAACTTTTTTACCTTTTACAGATGCAATTGGTAAAAATGATGCTCTTCCTAAATTGTTTCTTCTTAAATGTTCTATTAATTTTTTTGCGTCTTCCTCTGTATCTGTGACTATATTTTGAAGAGTTTGTCCTAATGCCATTTCAATTGCTGTTTCATATTCTTTAGATACTGATATTATATTTGCTAAAACTCCGTGCATACCTTTTTTTAAATTAGCATCTTTATCGCAATCTAATAGTAGAGATTTTACACTTCTAATATATCCTTCTTTCTCTTTTTCCATATCATTTAAGAATTTTAATTTTGAATCTTTTACTCTCATTTCAGTTGATAATGAATTTATTTTATCTTGATACTCTTTTAATTTTGAAAGACTTTTTTCTTTTTTTTCATTTATTTCTTCTAGTTTTTTTGTAGCATCATTTCTTTTTGCTTCAATTTCATAAAAGGTCTTAGATATTTCATCTTTTTCTAATCTCTTTTGATCTAATTCTGAAATAGTATTAGATATTTCATTTTTAACTGTTTTTTCTCTTTTTTCTAGGTTCTCATAATTTACTTCTTGAGTATTAATCAGTGTAGCTTTTTCATATTTTAGATCAGTATTTTCTTCTACTTTCTTTTTTTTCTCTTCTATTTTCTTTTCTTCTGATGATAACTTTGTACTAATTTTTTCTAATTCTTTTTCTTTTTCTTCTAACTCTTTAGCAAATTTTTCTCTGTTTGAAGATAGGTTTGTTTTCTTTTCTAATCTTTGTTTTTTTTCTTCTTCTAATTCTGCAATTCTTAGATTTACTTCTTCTATTTCTTTTAAATATCTATCAAAACTTTCTTTATTATTTACAATTCTCTCATTTGCAATGTTAATATCTGAATTTATCTTTTCTTGTTTTCCTCTCATTTCAAAGCCTAAGTTTTGTGTTTCTTCTATTTTTAATGTTATTTCATCTATTTTTACTTTTAACTCTTCTTTTAGACTTTGTTTCTCTTGCATTTTTATTTCTTCATCATTATTTTGATTTACAAAAACTTCAATATCTTTTGCAATTTCAGATATTTTTTCTTTGTAATTATCTATGTTGTATAGGAATAGACCTATTTCTATTCCTTTTAGTTCTTCTCTTAAATCTAAAAATTTCTTTGCTTTTTCAGATTGCTTTTTTAGTGGTTCAATGTTTACTTCTATTTCTGATAATATATCATTTATTCTTAAAAGATTTAATTTTGTTTGCTCTAATTTTTTCTCAGAATCGACTTTTCTTACTCTATACTTTACAATTCCTGCTGCTTCTTCAAAAATCGCACGTCTATCTTCTGACTTGTTACTTAATATTTCATCTATTTTTCCTTGTCCTATTATTGAATATCCGGTCTTTTCCTATACCTGTATCCATAAATAGTTCTAATACATCTTTTAACCTACAAGGTGTTTTGTTTATGTAATATCCTGACTCTCCACTTCTGTATATTCTTCTTGTAACTGTTACTTCTGAAAATTCTATTGGTAATTTTCCGTCTGTATTATCTATAACAATAGAGGCCTCTGCAAAGCCTAATGATTTTCTACTTTGAGTTCCTGCAAATATAATATCTTCTGATTTTGAACCTCTTAAAGATTTCATACTTTGTTCTCCAAGCACCCATCTAATACTATCAGATATATTACTTTTGCCTGATCCATTTGGTCCAATAACTGAAGTTATACCTGGCATAAATTCTAAAACTGTTTTATCTGCAAATGATTTAAATCCTTGTAATTCTAGCCTTTTTAAATACATGTCTCCCACCTTCAAAAAAAACTAGGAGTTTTTACTCCTTTTTCAAAAAATTCAATATTATATATAATATATTAAAAAAAACTTTTTATCAACATTTTTTTGCATTTTTTAAGTCATAAGGTTACCTTATGACTTAAATTAAAATTAATTTTCTTCTATTATTGCTTTATTAATATATCCTTCTCCATCCTTCTCAAATAATACACTGTATTCTTTAGTTGATTCTATTGACTGCTGTGACACACCACCATATGCAATTGTATGTTCAGAATCGTTTGCATTACTTGTATTTATAGCTTCTATAAGTGATTTTATTTCAGCTCCTTTTCTTGTACCTTCATATACTTCAAATTGCATATTAAACATTTCTTTTGTTTGCTCATTAATTTCTGACAATGTAGTTTCTTCTTCAATAGCACTTTGTGTGGCTTGTGATGCTTCTTTTACTAGTTGATACAGGTTATCATTTTTTATTATTGATACCAACATCTCATCTTTAAGTTTTTCTGATAATAAATTCTTTAAATTAGTAATTAAATTATTTATTTGTTCTTGTGAAAGACCATTTATTACTAAATGATTATTTTCATTAAATTCTTCAAATTCTGGAGCAGCTGAAAAGTTTGAAGTGTTTTTAAATTCTATATTTACACTCGCATCCTCTGATGTAATAGGTATAGATATATCAAATATAACATTGTTTGATGTTAAAGCTCCTGTTCTTTCTATATTGAATTTAACATTACTAATTTCTGTATCATCATCTTTTATAATTTTTGTTATTTCAAAGTTTTCTTGTTCTTCTTTATTTAAAGTTTTATTTATAATAAAACTAGTCTCTCTTTTAGGAGGATTATAGTCAGAAAGTTCACTCAAAGTTACATCATTTATTTTCATTAACATATTATCTTTAGTTTTTTCAATAGAATAATCGATATATGTTTCACTTAAACTATCTTCACTAATTTTTATATATATTTTAACAGTATTTTTTCCTTGTTTATAAACACTTATAGTAATAAAGTCAATATCTTCTTCATCTGATATTTCTTCAGATACGTTATCTAAAATTCCATCAATATTATTTTGATAATCCTCAAATGTTATATCTTCATTATTAAATTTGTTTATTAAATTAAAAACTTGCTCATCATCTTTTGCCTTTTCTAATATCTTTGTGTATATTGGTTGAATATCCTTTACTTTTAGCTTTATTTGATATCCATCTGCTTCTACTGTGTTGTCACCTAAAGAAATATTTTCTTTTTCAATTTTTGAATATTTTTCTTCAGGTATTTCATCAATTGCAATATTTAAATATTTACTATATATAGTTTTTAATTCTTCATAATCTAAATAATCACTTATTTTAGTACTTTCTATTCTATCTGGTATCATATCAATATTTTCTATACCTAATTTTAATGCAAGTTCTTTTAATTTATTATTTTCTACCACAATATATTGATTAACAATATCTTTAAATTGTATTCCATATAAATCTTGATCTTTAAGATAATTTGCCGTAAGTAAAGTTTCATTTTCTTTGTTTACATTAATTTCATAACTTGACTTTTTATTTACTGGATCAGAATATCCGCGAATAATTTATTAATTCACTAATGCTTTGCTCTCCTTGAGTCACATTTATAGTAAATTCTCCATCATTCCCATGTCCTTCACTTTCTGTTCTTTTTAAATAATTATTATAGCTTTCTAAATCAATAAATTCTTTTAAATCGATTTGACTTGCATATTTATAGAACAAATCTTTATCTGATTTAAAAGTATCTGTTGCAAAGTATACTACTGCAAATGTAACACATCCTAACACTAATATTGACACTAATACGATAATTAAAATTTGAATTTTTTTCATATGTTTTTCTCCTTTACAAGGTTTTATGGACAATCATTAATAACAAGTATTTCTCATAAATTGATAAATGTCCTCTATTTTAATTATTATATCACAACATTTTTTGGATATCTACAATTTATATCACTTTTTTATTTTTTATTACATATTATATATTAAGCTTAATGCTAGATTAAAAGAAAAGGAATGATATTAATGGATTTTGAAAAAGATTTTTGTCCTGTAGTTAAAGTTGATGGATTTATCGAAAAAGGTAAACAATTTGATTTAGAAATTAATTTACCAGAAGATAACAGAAATGTAATCTATGGTGTAATTAAGGACTGTTACAAAGATCCTGTTGAAAATGCTGTAGTAAAACTTATAGAAGTATGTTATGAATATGGTAAAGAAGAAAGAAAACCTGTTTCTCATACTTTCACAGATAAAGATGGAGAATTTGTTTTTGGTCCACTTTGCCCAGATAAGTCATACGAAATACAAGTTTGGGTAGACAGAGTAAAACATGTAAAAATTTGTAAAGAATGTAAACGTCATGGTAAATGCTTAAAAGGTGTAAAATTAGAATGCGATAATAAACCATACAAAGAAGACTGTAAAGATGACAATCAATGTGATTGTAAAGATGAATGCAAAGATAAGCATAATGACAATGATTATATGCCAAAATGTAATCCAAAATCTTGTAGATAGAATGATTTGATTTGTTTTACAAAAAATCACGTAAAATAATTTACGTGATTTTTATACATATTATTAAAATGCCCCTATTTTTTTTGCTAATTGTTTTCCTCTTCTCATAATTCTTTTTTTATTCATCATACCATCATTATACATCATTGCTACTCCTGCTGCAACCATAGTTCCTATTAACATTCCTTTAACAAATTTCATAATTATTTTCTCCTTTCCTCATTGTTAAATTGTTGTTTGTGAGAGGAAAATCCTAGGGACTGTCCCTAAAAATCACCAATTTTGGGGATTTTTGGGACTGTCCTGAATTTTCCGAACATCAAACAAACAACAATTTATCTTTTTCTTTTATTATGTCTTTTTTTATCAAATATATACTGTCTTACTAATGAATAAATTTCATATATGGTAATTAATATTAGAAAAATTCCAAAATATTTTTTTAAGTAATTTACATCCATATTTACTGATATTTTAGCACCAAATATTGCTCCAATAATTCCAGATATAGCTACTGGTATACCAATTTTCCAATTTATCAATTTTTCTTTTATTGTAGTTATAATAGCAGTAATAGATGTAGGAACAAAGAATATCAAATTTGTAGCTTGGGCTATATGTTGATCTATTCCCATAAATACAGAAAGTATGAGAATTAGAATTGTTCCTCCTCCCATACCTGTTCCACTTACTGTACCTGATATTATTCCTGTAAAAAATTCTAACATTTTTCTCCTCTTTGTTCCAAGAATTTTAAATAATCATTTTTATAGATACATATATTAAAAACATTATGAATATTATTTTTAAAACTTTATCTGATAACTTTTTTAATAGTTTTGATCCTATAAATCCACCTATAATTCCACCAATAGCACATTTTATTCCAATGCTCCAATCTACATAGTTGTTATTATAGTAAAATAGTCCACTTGTTATAACCATAGGTAAAATTGCAAAAACCGAGGTTGCTCTTGCCTCTGCTTCATTTAATTTAAATATATGAACAAAGGCAGGTACTACTATCATTCCTCCACCTGCTGCAAATAATCCACTTATAAATCCAGCAATTATCCCTAAGCTAAACTTTTTAATCATCTTCACATTCTTTTAAACTTTTTTCTTTCTCACTTCTATATTTTTCAAATATTTCTTCAGCAAGTATTGTTAATTCTTTATCGCATTTAAGCATTTGAAATATTATTTCTTTCCTTAATTCTTCATTTTCTATGTTTTCCACTTTGTCTAAAAAAGCTTGTAATTCCCTTAAATATTTTTGGCCATTTGCCTTCCAATTTTTATCTTCTATTTTTTCCATATCTTTAGTTTTACTAAAATTCATTGTTTTATACTCCTATTTTTATAAAATAATAAAATTTTGTATTTTATATTATTTTATAATGCTGTAATTTTTATGTATTTTCATATTTTTACTTTTGCCGAAAATTCAAATAAAGTAATAATAAAGAGTAATTTTGTTATATTATATCAATATTTTTACTTGTATGCAATATTTTATTACGTTTATCGTTATATTAATTTTACTCCATGTTATTTTAAAACATTAAATGATAAAATACTAAAAAATTCAAAAAAGTGAGATGAGATTTTATGATTAAAATTAAATTATCCGATCTATTAGGAAAACATAAAATGACTCAAAAAGCATTGTCTGAAATGACTAATATTAGACCAGCAACTGTTTCAAAAATGTATTATGAGGAAGTTAAGAGAATTGATGTAAAACATCTTAATAATATTTGTAAAGCCTTCAATTGTGAAATTTCTGAATTGTTAGAGTATATACCAGATGATAAAAAAAATTAAACAAAAAGGGATTGTTCCTGGTAAACATTTTGCTCGGAGCGATTTCTCCACAATCATCAAAGAATGTGGAGAAATCGCTCCGAGCAAAATGTTTACCAAAATCTGTTTAATTTTTAATCTATTGTATCGTCTTTTATATAGTATTTAGTTCCCAACATTTTATCTGGCAAATATTGTTGTTCTACTTGATGATTTGGATAATCGTGTGGATATTTATATCCTTTTCCATATCCAAAATCCTCCATACCACTAACTGGTGCATTTCTTATATGCATTGGAATTTCTCCAGTATCTTTTGTTCTTACATCTTCCAAGGCTCTGTCTATTGCCAAATATGTTGCATTTGATTTTTTTGAATTTGCAACATATATTGCAGCTTCTGATAATATTATTCTGGCCTCTGGCATGCCAACACTATGAACAGCCTGCATTGCACTATTTGCAACTACTAATGCGTTAGGATTAGCAAGGCCCACGTCTTCTGCAGCACTAATTACAATTCTTCTTGCAATAAAAACAGGATCCTCTCCTCCTTCTATGGCTCTTGCTAAATAAAATACTGTTGCATCTGGGTCGCTACCTCTCATTGATTTTATAAATGCACTTATATTATCATAATGGCTATCACCTGATTTATCAAAAATTGCTTTTTTCTTTCCTGTACTATTTGCTGCAATTTCATTAGTTATATTTATTATTCCCTTACTATTTACTGGAGTTGTAAGTACTGCAACTTCTAAACTATTTAATGCAGTTCTAACATCTCCATTCGAAATCTCTGCAATTTTTCTTAATGTATCATCTTCTATATTTAAATTATAACTTCCTAAACCTTCAGGATTTTTTATTGAATTTTTTAATATTGTAAATACATTATCTACTGTTAATGGCTTTAATTTAAAAACCATTGATCTAGAAATTAAAGCTTTGTTTACTTCAAAATATGGATTTTCTGTAGTAGCACCAATTAATATTACAGTTCCATCCTCAACGAATGGAAGAAGAGCATCTTGTTGTAATTTATTAAATCTATGAATTTCATCTATAAATAAAATACATTTTCCACTTGGATTAAGCAAAGGATTTTTAGCTTCCTCAATTGCCTTTTTTATATCTCCCACTCCACTGGTTACTGCATTTAATTTAACAAATTTGTATTTAGTAGTATTGCTAATAACTTTTGCAAGAGAAGTTTTCCCGAGAACCTGTTGGTCCCCATAGTATTATACTTGATAATCTATCTGCTTTTATCGTTCTATATAACACTTTATCTTTACCTAATATTTCTTCTTGTCCTACAAATTCTTCTAAAGTTTTTGGTCTTACTCGGTGAGCTAGTGGTATGTTTAAATCCATTTTTTTCTCCTTTTCTTATACAAATTGTTGTTTGTTTCATGTTCGGAAAATTCAGGACAGTCCCTAGGATCTTCCTCTCACAAACAACAATTTATCTAATTCCTTGCTAAATATTTTAAAGCTTCTTTTATTATTTCTTCTAACTCTAAATCTTTAGTATTTATTTTATCAAGCACTTTTTCAATTTCTTTTCTAGTATATCCTAAAACTTGAAGAGCTGCAATTGCCTCTGTTGCTACACTCTCTGTTTCAATTACAATATTCATTTCTTCACTATTTTCTGTTACTGTTTCAGTTTTTAGTTTATCTTTTAATTCTAAAATAATTCTTGCTGCTGTTTTTTTACCAACTCCTGGTATTTTTACAAGTTTTGATATATCATCTGAAATTACTGCTAGAGCAAAACTTGATGGAGTTATTTCTGATAGCATTGTTATTGCAGATTTCGCTCCAACTCCACTAACAGATAACAAAAGTTCAAACATCCTTAGTTCTTCGTTAGATGAAAACCCATATAAACTTATATTGTCTTCTCTTACATAATAGTACGTATATACTTTAACGACATTCCCTGTCTCACCTAGTTTTTCAATTGACTTTGATGGCATAAATATTTTATATCCAATCCCTTGTACATCAATTATAACAAATGCATCTGTTTTTGTATCTAAATTTCCTTTTACATATGCAATCATTTCTATTCTCCTTGCAAACAAATTTTCTGTTTATATTTTATCATATTAAATTTATTTTGCAATACTTTATTAAAAATTTGTTGTCTTTATGTTTTTATATATTTTAGTATTTTGCTAATAAATTTTAAATTAAAATAAATGTCTATATTGTTTTAAATATAAGAACTTATTCATTGCAATTTTTAATCAATCATGCTATAATTAAATTAAATTTAGCCCTCAGTGAGCTATTAATCACTGAAGATTTATTTGCCTCAGCAAATAATTATTTGGAGGGTATTATGAAAAAACAACACAAAAACAATCGGGATTTAATCATAGGTCTTATAGGTTTAGCATTGATAGGTACAATCTCAATATTCCTAATTTTTGCATCTGTTTTTAAAGGAAAGCTCTCTGTAGGGCATATTACAAAAAATTCTTCATCATCTATTAGTAATAGTACTTTAAAAACTAAAGATACAACATCTAAATCTGATGTGATTGATGTTCAGGATTTCACTAATAATCAAATAGAACATGTGGAATTTGAACCAATTATTACTATTTATGGGGATAGTAAAGTTCTTTATTCAACTAACTACACAAAACTTACTACTTCTAAAGTAAATATTAATGTGGATAAAAAAGTTAAAGAAGGATACCTATATGTAGTAATGTCAGGAAATATAGTTAGTCACAATCTTGAATCTGATGAAAGTATTTTTGATGGAATAGCTCCAATAACTAATGGAAAATCACAATTTTTCATAACCTATGATAATAACAAAAGATTAAATTTTGTTATTAATATTCCAAATTCATAATACAAAACAAAGAACACTTTCCTGTTGGAGAGTGTTCATCTTTTTTATTCAACAGTCACCGATTTTGCTAAGTTTCTCGGTTTATCTACATCCAATCCTTTTTCTTTTGAAATATAATATGAAAAAAGTTGCATAGGTATCACTGATAATATTGGTGATATAAATATATTTGTTTTTGGGATTTTTATTATTTCACTTAATCCATCATTTTTTATATCTTCACTTGTAATTGCAAACACTTTTGCTCCTCTTGTTACAACTTCTTGTACATTGCTGATTGATTTTTCTACTAAATCAGGATTTGTCATTGTTGCAATTACTGTTACACCATTTTCTATTAAAGCTATCGGTCCATGTTTTAATTCTCCTGATGCATAACTTTCAGAGTGTATATACGAAATTTCTTTTAGTTTTAAGGATCCTTCTAAGCTTACAGCATAGTCAGTCCCTCTTCCTAAGAAAAACATATCTTTTTCTTTATAAACTTTTTTTGCAAAATTGCGAACTTGATTTGTATCTTTTAAAACTTCTTCTACTTGTGATGGTAATTTTAAAATATCTGTTTTTAAATTATTAATTATTTCTTTATTAACTCTTTCAAGTTTTTCTGCAAAATACATTCCCAATATATTGAGTAATACAACTTGTGATGTATATGCCTTTGTTGAGGCAACTGCAATTTCAGGTCCTGCATGTGTATATATAGAATAATCTGCTTCTCTAGTTATTGAACTTCCTATTACATTTGATATTGCTAAAGTTTTAGATCCTTTTGATTTTGAAAGTTTTAACGCAGCTATTGTATCTGCTGTTTCTCCTGATTGACTTATATATATACTTAGAGTTTTTTCATCTATTAAAGGATCTCTATATCTAAATTCTGATGCAATATCTACTTCTACTGGTATTTTACAAAACTTTTCAAATATAGCTTTTGATGCTAATCCTGCATGCATTGCAGTACCACATGCTACTATATATATTTTATTTAAACCTTCTAAATACTCTCTAGTAAATTCTAATCCTTCTATTTCAATAGTATCATTATCTAGCTTTGCTCCTACAGTTTCTCGAATAGCTCTTGGTTGTTCATATATCTCTTTAAGCATAAAGTCTTCGTATCCATCTTTTTCTGCAGATAATGCACTCCATTCTATATTTTTTATTGGCTTTTGAATTTCTTGTAAATTTTCATCATAAAATTTTACTTTATCTCTTGATAATTCTACTATTTCATTATCATCCAATAGATAAAAGTCTTTAGTATATGAAAGAATAGCTGGTATATCAGATGAAATATAGTTTTCTCCATCTCCCTTACCTATTACCAATGGGCTATCTTTTCTTACTACAATCATTTTATCTTTATTATATGTAGATAGAATTTCTATTGCGTAACTTCCTTTCAAACTATTACATGTATTTTTAACTGCTCTTAATACTTTTTTATCATCATCTAATTTATCTTGACTAAAATAATAGTGAATTAAATTTGGTATAACTTCTGTATCTGTAGCTGATACAAATTTATATCCTTTTTCAATCAAAAAATTCTTTAATTCATGATAATTTTCAATTATTCCATTATGAACTACTGCAAATGAATTACTATTATCACTATGTGGATGAGAATTTTCTTTTGATGGTTTTCCATGTGTTGCCCATCTAGTATGTGCAATTCCCACTGTTCCACCTAAATCATTAATTCCGTCTAACTCATATAAATTATTTACTCTACCCTTATTTTTCATTACTATAATTTTGTCATCTTCTATTGTTGCAATTCCTGCTGAATCGTATCCTCTATATTCTAATCTCAATAATCCATTAATTAATACTGGACTTGCTTTTTTGTTTCCTATATAACCTACAATCCCACACATTATTCATATTCCTCCTATTATAGATTGGAATTGAAAGTACAATTGAAGTAAAAGTTTTATACCACTTTTGTTCTAATATTACTATTAGTTTTTGTATGATATTTAATGACAAACTTTGGTGCCATAGAACTATCCGCCGAATATTTCGATAAATTCTAATCCTCGTCGACAATATTTTATTGTCCTGGCGCTTATTAAATTTTTATCTTTCCTCCTTTCTTATATTTTTTTTTACTTTTAATACTTTCAATATACTTTATTATATTATACTAATATCGATTTTGAAACAAGTCTTGTAATTAAAATGTAATATTTATATTTTTATTAATGCTTTTAAAATTTTTTAATTTATGCTATTATATATAATATACAAGAATAATGTCATTGAAAAGGAGTATATAAATCTGATATCTCTAATAATCAGAATTATAAATATAGAATATGAAAAATTATTATGAAATATTAGAAGTAAGTGAAAATGCTTCTCCCGAGGTAATTGAAAAAGCTTATAAAACTTTAGCCAAAAAATATCATCCAGATGTTCAAGAACCAAATAAAATAAAATGGGCAGAAGAAAAATTTAAAGAAATTGGTGAAGCCTATGAAATTCTATCTGATAAAAATATGAGAGAAAATTATGATTATAATTTGTCAGAATATAGGGCTACCTTAAATAATAATCAAGAAAACAATGAGTATCAAGATTTACTTACACATACTAAAAATTTAGAAAATGAATTAGAAACTCTAAAAAAAGAAAAAATTAATAATAATCAAGAAAATGAAGAAATTTTGGCACATAATCTTGACTCAATAACAGATTCATTAAATGAAACTATACAAAAAGCTTATTCTGATGCTTATCATGATGCATATATAAATAGATTAAATGACTACGGTTATAATGTTAAACATAAAAAATCACTTAAAACATATATTAAAAACTTTATAACCTTAATATTATCCTTTTTCGTAATTTTAATAATTTTATTTTTATTATGGCAAATACCCTTTGTTAGAAATTACTTTATAGATATTTACAATAATAATTACGCATTTCAACTAATAGTTGATATGTTTATTAAAAAATAAGAAAGGAGCAATTGTATTTTATACAATTATATCTACTATGAAAAATTATTATGAAATATTAGAAGTAAATGAAAATGCTTCTCCTGAAGTGATTGAAAAAGCTTATAAAACTTTAGCCAAAAAATATCATCCGGATAGTTGGCCAAGTAATAAAATGTACTGGGCTGAGGATAGATTTAAGGAAATTACTGAAGCATATCAAACACTATCAAATATTGAACTCAGAAAAGAATATGATATAAAAATAGGTATTAATAACTCATTTGAAGATAAATTTAATGCTTTATACAAAGAGCATGAAAATCTTAAACAGGAGATGAATAGTATGAAAATTAGAAATAGATCTAATGAATATATTAATAATAACCATTCAAATTCTAATACAAATAATTCTCAAGGCTATTTTAAAAGATACTCTTCTACTCTCAAATCACTTATACATGATGAAGCACATAAATCATCAGAAGAACGTTCTAGAGATTTAAAAGCTTTACTTTTAACAATAATAATAATTCCAATATTAATTTTTATATTCTGGAAAATTCCTTTTTTGCATAATTTAATATTCCCATAATAATATGGGAATATTTTTTAATCTTTTACTAATAATATCTTTAATAGCATTAATATGAATGTATAGTAAATGTTAATTTATAAGTTTCTGTAAAAGTATACCTATTAATGCTATATTCAAAATAAAAAAGAGAGGTGCAATATGGCTTTAGATTACAATATTATTGGTGAAAGATTAAAACAGGCAAGAATTAATAAAAAACTTACTCAAGAAAAACTTGCAGAACAGTTAGATGTTTCAGTCGCGTTTTTAAGTAGAATTGAACGTGGTAGTTCCTTCATAAATCTTAAAAGATTAAACCAAATATGCTCTATTTTAGATGTTACTGAAGGAGAAATACTAAATGGAGTTTCTAAAGATTCTAACACTTATTTAAATAAAGACCTATCAAATTTAATTAAAAATTGTCCACCAGAAAAAATAAGTCTTATATATAACATTGCAAAAGTAATTATAGATAGTGAATAATGTAATTTTATCCTGTAACTTTTATATAATTATTTTTACTAACATCACTTAAAATTATAACTATAAAGGCGAACAAACTTCGCCCTCTTTTTGTATCAAAAATTTTATCTTAATCAAATTAGTAATATTATTTCTTATATATATTTATAATATAGTCTTTTTTCTATATGAATTTCTATGTTATGTAAAATTTGCTATTTTATGTTATACATGATATAATATAATTATAAGTTGCTTTGTGTAACTTAAAAAAAATTTTTTAAAGGAGGTTGCTTTATTATGGAGAAATTTCATAATGCAACAATTAAATCTGCAACACTTGAACATCGGTCTAAATCAGATTCCCTTAATTTAGTAGTTCATTTTATTGATACTAATGATTCTTCTAATTTTACTCAAACATTTCATATGACTGATTCAGACGATGTCATTAAAGTCCAGAAACTCTTAGAAAGCGCTCAAGTAGAGCAATGTGAATGTTCTGAATTATCTAAATCAGCTGTCAAACTTTATACTGATTATACTGATCGTGATGGTGATTCTAGAATACTTGCAGTTGGTTCGGATTATCAAATGCCAGAATCGTTTTTCTTGCTAGACAGTTCTTCAATTTATTTTGGCGATAAATTTACTAAAGATGCTTTACTTAATCAATTTCAACGCAAAAATTTAGTTATTGCAATTCAGCAGCGCATAGATGAGATTCAAAAGGAACTCAATACGATAACAAGTCGATCTGAAATCAAAAAACTTGAAAAGAAGATATCTAGCTTGGAAGAAACAAAAAGGGAATTTGAAAACTAACTCCTTTCACAATCCCCCAATTAATTGGGGGATTGTTTTTTTACGTTTTTTGTTGTATAATATAAATGTAGTTGCTTTTAGCAACTCAAAAAATTTTTAAGGAGGATACCATTGTGGGTAGAACTTATGAGGCAACAATTGAAATAGTTAGGATAGCATATAAACATCGGGAACAACATGTAACATTTTCTCTAACTAATGCAAAACATTCTATCGAACTATTCTTTACACTTAATTTAAACCAAAAGGATGATTTACTTAGATTGAACAGATTGTTTAATTATACTAATTCACCATGCATTAATTATTTTAATGGTATTGTTAGAATTTATACTATTAAGCATGCATCTGAACTTAAAGCAGTTGGTCATATCTCCACAGATAATTTTTTTACTTTGATAGGTAAATTTCAGGAATTGAAATTAAAGGACTTAAAAAGGAAAAAGAATTAGGTTAACTCCTTACATATCCCCCAATTAATTGGGGGATATCTTTATATATAATATAAAATTACAAAATCTCTTTATTTTTTTTCATATTTATTATATAATATTATAGAAGTTAATTATAAGGAGGAAATTTATATGTGGAGTTTTTGGTTAATTGCTGCAGGTGTTTTCTTTGTTATTGAAATGGCAACAGTTGGTTTTCTAATATTTTGGTTAGGAATAGGTGCTTTACTTGCAATGATAACTAGCTTTATAACAAATAGCATCATAATACAAACAATAGTATTTGTTGTTAGCTCTTGTATATTGATTCCTCTTACAAAACCATTAGCAGATAAGTTTATTGGAAAGAAAACAGTTCCAACTAATAGTTATTCTCTTATAAATAAACATGGAATAGTCCTTCAGGATATTGACCCTATTCAAGGTGTTGGGCAAGTTAAGGTAAATGGAGAAATATGGTCTGCTAAAACAGAAGATGAATCAATAATAAAAAAAGATACTGAAATACAAGTTCTTAAAATAGATGGTGTAAAATTAATTGTATCACCTATAAAAGTTAATTCAGTACTTTAATAGTCTAGTTATTAATATTTAATAATATATATTTTTATTAGGAGGAAAAATTATGCCATTTTTAATTATACTATTAGTTATAATTCTTATTATAGCAGTAAAATCAATTAAAGTTGTCAGACAATCTGAAGTTTATATTATTGAAAGACTTGGTAAATTTCATAAAATTGCTGACGCAGGACTTACAATAATTATTCCTTTTGCTGATCATGTAAGAAGTGTTGTAAGTTTAAAAGAACAAACAATGGATATTCCACCACAAGGAGTTATTACAGAAGATAATGTTACTATAACAATAGATACAGTTGTGTTCTATCAAATTACAGATCCAGCAAAAGCTGTATATGAAATTCAATCTCTAAAAAGAGGTATTGAATATCTAGCAATAACAACTATTCGTGATATTGTTGGTAAAATGAACTTAGATTCAACATTTAGCTCAAGAGATTTAATAAACAATCAATTAAGAATGCTTTTAGATGAAGCTACAGATAAATGGGGATGTAAGGTAAATAGAGTTGAGATTAAAGATATTAGGCCACCAGAAGACATCCGTGATGCAATGGAAAAACAAATGAACGCAGAAAGAAATAAAAGAGCTGCAATACTTCAGGCTGAAGGTGAAAAGCAAGCTGCAATTACTATAGCTGAAGGTGAAAAAGAAGCTGCAATACTTCAAGCTGAAGCTGATAAAGAATCAAGAATCAGAAGAGCTGCCGGTGAAGCTGAAGCAATAAGAGAAGTTGCAAATGCTAAAGCTAAAGAAATTCAAATGGTTTATGATTCAATTAAAAAAGCTAATCCAGATGATAAACTAGTTCAATTAAAATCTTTAGAAGCTTTAGAAGAAGTTGCAAAAGGTGAAGCAAATAAAGTATTCATTCCTTTTGAAGCAACTAGTGCACTTGCAGGATTAGGTTCTATTAAAGAAGTTATGAAGGATGATAAGAAAAAAAAGAAAGAATAACAAAAAATATTAATTAATAAAAAATAACTGGGATACCCAGTTATTTTTTATTCTTCTAATCCGAAGCTTATGCCTAATGCACTATTTATTCTATTCATTATTTTATCATCTTCAATATGGCCAATCTTTTCTTTTAGTCTGCTTTTGTCAATTGTTCTTATTTGCTCTGCTAAAACTACTGAATCAGATTTTAATCCAAATTCTTTTGAATCTAATTCAATATGTGTAGGTAATCTATTTTTATTTAGTTGTGATGTTATTGCTGATACTATTACTGTAGGACTATATTTGTTCCCTGTATCATTTTGTATTACTAAAACTGGTCTTATTCCACCTTGCTCTGATCCTATAACTGGACTTAAATCTGCATAAAACATATCTCCTCTTTTGATTATCATATTCTTCACTCCTGTTTACTTCTAATAGTTCGATTAATCTATATTTTAGATATGAATTTGAGAATAAGAATATAATTTACCCTAAATATTTATATATCATTTTCAATTTCTTTTAACTTAAAAGCTAATATATCTTCCTTTTGTAAATTATTTATTTTTATCTCATTATATAATATGTAAATTGATGTTTTTTGTGTTATATCTTGAATTTCTAATTTACTTGGAGTTACTGTAGCTTTGTTAATATATAATTTTTTATAAGCTATATATTTATTTCCATTCTTTAATTTTGTTTCTAATATTATTTCATTTTCATTTTCTGATATATTTGTTTCATTAGATTCCATATAATCATTTATAAAGCTCATTAATGTAATAGTGTTCTCTCCTATATAAGGATAATTTTCGTAAATTTTACTTAAATTTAACTTACTGTTTTGTACTTTTAAATTTGCTCCATCATAAATAAAAGATATTCCTTTTACATTTTCTGGCTCTAATATTTCTTGTTTAAATATATTATTATCTTTTATACATTTTTCTTTTATCACATATATATTTGTATTTTTATTAGTTTCTATTGTAATATTTGAAGTTAGCTCATATGAATTAATATCTAAAATATATTTTTCGATTTCATCAGCTGATTTATTACTCATATTATTTCCAAATTTTAATAATTTATAATTTGTTTTAATAAAAAAAGCAATTATTATTACAATTATTATTATTACAATTGTAATTATTTTTTTCATAACTTATAACCTCCTTAATTTAAATAAATTGTTGTTTCTGTGAGGGGAATTCTAGGGACTGTCCCTAAAAATCACCAATTTTGGGGATTTTTGGGACTGTCCTGAATTCTCCAAAATGAAACAAACAACAATTTATTTAATTAAAAAAGAATAGCATATTTGCTATTCTTTTTTAAATTTATTCATAAAGTATTAAAATATTCTTCGAGACAAGTTACTAATTCATTTATATTTTCAATTCTATTTATTCTTTCTCTTATCTTACTAGATTCCTTTAAATTTTTAATGTACCAACATATATGTTTTCTCATTTCTCGTATTGCTATATATTCTCCTTTTTCTTTTACTGCTAACTTTAAATGTTCTTTTATTATTTCTAATTTTTTTTCATTACTTATCTTATTTACGTTTTTTTCATTTAAATTATCTATTATCTCACTAATTATCCATGGCTGCCCAAGGGATGCTCTTCCTATCATTATTCCATCTACACCTGTATATTCAAACATTTTTTTAGCATCGTCCGCATTTTTTACATCTCCATTTCCTATTACAGGTATACTTACATTTTCTTTTACTTTTTTTATAATCTGTAAATCAACATGTCCGAGAATAATACTCTTCCCTAGTTCTTCCATGAATTGTAATTGCTGATGCACCTGCATTTTCTATTATTTTTGCTATTTCTATTGCATTTATACTATCGTTATTCCAACCTTTTCTCATTTTTACAGTAACAGGTTTATTAGTATTTTTTACTACTTTTTTTACTATGTCTTCAATTAAATTAGGGGTTTGCAATAGTTTACTTCCATCACCATTTTTTACAACTTTAGGTGCAGGACATCCCATATTTATATCTACTATATCTGCATATTGAGAAACAATTTTTGCAGCTTTCCCCATAACATCTGGATCACTTCCGAATATTTGAAATGCTATTGGCCTTTTTTCTCCATTTATGTTCATTAGTTTTTTTGTTTTTTCATCATTATAAAATAGTGCTTTACTACTTAACATTTCTGTATATACAAGTCCTGGATTACTGTATTTTTTACATATCATTCTAAATGGTAAATCTGTTATTCCAGCCATTGGTGCAAGTAATATATTATTCTGTAGTTCTACATCTCCTATTTTTAGCTTATTTATATACATTATTTCTCCCTTATTTTCAATTACTTTGTAAACATATTCTTTTTACTTCTAGCACTTATATTTAATAATAAACCTATTAAAATAAAATTAGTTACAAATGAAGTCCCTCCATAACTAACAAATGGTAACGGCACTCCTGTAATTGGAAGCAAACCTATTGTCATTCCAATATTTTCTACTATATGGAATAGAAAAATTCCTACTATTCCTGTAGCAATATATGATCCCAAATCATCTCTTGCAGTTTTTGCAATATTAATAGCTTTAGTAATTAATATAACATATACTACAATTATCAATCCACATATTATAAATCCCAGTTCTTCTCCTATCATTGCAAATATAAAGTCAGTAGTTTTAGGATATAAAAAACCGAGATGAGTTTGAGTTCCTTTAAGTAACCCCATACCAAAAAGTTTTCCTGCTCCTATTGCTATTTTAGATTGTATAATATTATATCCTGCTCCTCTTGGATCTAAATCAGGATTTAAGTATACATCTATTCTAGACTTTGCATGATCTGGTAGTATAAAAAAGTACATTATAGGAACTAATATAACAAGCAATAAAAGAGAGACAATTATATACTTTTTATTAATACCTGCAACAAATAATATTAATGCTAATGATAGGATATATGCTATAGCTGTACCATAGTCTGGTTGCATTATAATTAATATTGTAGGTAGAAGTACAATAGCTGAAATTATAGCTAATTTAGAAAGTTTATTAATATCATTATGTGATTTTTTTTGAATATTTACTATTGTTGTACTAAGTAACATTATAACAAAAACTTTTGCAAGTTCTGCTGGTTGAAATGCAAAGAATCCTATATTAAACCAGCTATTAGCACCATTTACAGCATTAGTAAATAATACTGCTATCAATAGTATTATTGATATTCCATATAAATAAGGAGAAATTCTAACTATTATACTATAATCAATAAATAATATCCCCATCATAATTGGAATACTAATAGCTATCCATATACATTGTTTTTTAAATTCAAGTAAATCGTTCTCTATTGTTGCACTATATAATGCTATTAATCCTATTATTATTAATATAAAAACACATATTAAAATACTCCAATCAGTATTTTTTAATATCCTTTTGTTCATTTTTACCTCTCTATGATTTATATCTTAATTTTTTAAAAGCAAGTATTTAATTACTTGCTTTTATGATAGTATATATCTTATTTTTTATTACTATTTTTCTTTTTCGCTGTATTGGTAGTATTACTACTTTTTGTGTTAGGTTTATCTTTTTTATTTTCTTCTATTTTATTCTTTTCTGTTTTTGTTTTATCTATACCTTTATCTTCTTCTGATTCAGATTCTTTTGCTTTCTCTGTTTGTTGTTCTTTTTTTGTTTCTTGTTTATCTTCAGTTTTATCTTCAGTATTCGTTTTTTCCGTTTTATCTTCTTCAATTTCTTCTGTTTTATTTTGAATCTCTTCTTCTTTTTCAATATCCTTTTCTATATTCTTTTCATTTTCACTATCTTTATTAGCATCATTATCAATTATCTCATCTTTTTCTTCTAACTTTTTGTTTTCTTCTTTATTTACTTCAACTTTTATATCATTTTTTATATTTAAAATTGGAATATTAGCATAAAGAGATGGTGCTCCCTTAGTTCCATCTTCTCCAACTTCATTTGTAAGTCTAACATCTATTGCAGATTCCTCTACATCTATATACTTTTTTATAACTTCTATTATCTCTTGTTTCATTAATTCTAAGAAATCTGCAGAAACATTTGCTCTATCCTGCATTAATACTAGATGTAATCTTTCTTTTGCTGTTTCTTTACTAGGCGTCTGTTTTTCTTCTGATTTCATTAATTTCCTAAAAAATTTTGCAATATTCTCAAACATTTTATTTTCCTTTCTAGAAGTAATTTATTCTTATTACTACTTTTATTATTACTTTCTTGTAAACCAACTTTTTATTTTAGCCCATAATCCCTTTTCTCTACCTGGAATTGTTACTTCAATATTTTCTCCTAGTATTCTTCTTGATATTTCAATATACGATTTTCCTGATGGTGCTTTTTTATTTTTAATAACTGGTTCACCTTTGTTTGTTTGTGTAATTATATATTCATCATCTGGAACTACACCAATTAAATCAACAGATAGTAAATCTACAATGTCTTCTACTTCCATCATTTCACCTTTTTTAACCATAGCTGGCCTTAATCTGTTTACTATTAGTTCTGGATTTTTTATTTCTGAACTTTCTAATAATCCTATTATTCTATCTGCATCCCTTATTGCTGATATTTCAGCTGTAGTTACTACAATTGCTCTATCAGCACCTGCAATTGCATTCTTAAACCCCTGTTCTATTCCTGCTGGGCAATCAATTAATATATAATCAAAATCTGCTTTTAATTTTTTAGTTAACTCCTTCATTTGTTCTTCATTTATTGCTGTTTTGTCTCTTGTTTGAGCAGCTGGGAGTAAAAATAACTCTTCAAAACGCTTGTCCTTAATTAATGCTTGTCTTAATTTGCATTTTTCTTCTACAACATCTACTATGTCATAAACTATTCTATTTTCTAATCCCATAACAACATCTAGGTTTCTTAGTCCAATATCTGTATCTACTAAAACGACTTTTTTACCTGCTTCTGCTAAGCTGGATCCTAGATTAGCTGTTGTAGTTGTTTTTCCAACTCCACCTTTTCCTGATGTTATAACTATAACTTCTCCCATAAACTTTCCTCCTAAAATAAAATACGGATTAACAATTTTAAATTATAAATAGTTAAAAAATTGTGACATTTGTATATTATATTGTATAGAAATTTTCTTTCCTCTGGTCAGAAATTTCTACAATATAAAATAACTGTATTTTTTCGATACAGTTATTTTATAATTTTTTCTTAAAAAAGTCAATTCATTAGTGAAATTTATCATATATTAGAAATTATAAATAACAAATTTTTCATTTATTATTACTAATTTAAGTTTAATATTTTTATATCTAAAATATAAAATAATATCATATTTATAATAGTTTACTTAAATTCTTTAAGAAATATATTTATTTTATTGTATATCCCATACGTTATAGGTATAAGTTTTTCCTTCTTCATGTGCATCTTTTACTGTTTTTGTATCCACTTTTTTCAATTGGACTTCAGATGATAGAGAAACTACGGGGCGGACGCCACGGGCTCCCCAACCGTAGAAGAAGACATAGCGAAGGACAGGGTCCACACAATACACATAGCGACTGTTGCTGGCAACCGGCACATAGTAGAAGGAGTAATTATTTATTAAATTATCGTATCTTGTTCCGTTTATAGTTCGGAAAGTTGAATTAGTATATGTATCTGCATTTGTTGTATCCATATATTTATCATACCACTTATCTAATTTTGATTTTGTTAGTACTGTTGCTTCTGTTGCATGTTGGCTTGTATTTACATATTTACTCCAGTCCCTTTTGGTATAGTTTTCTGTTAAATTTAAATCTGTTGCATTTGTATTTACATTTCCTGATAATATATATTCACTTATATATCCAATGTTAGGTTCTTCTTGATAATGATAATAATCCTCTGGGCATCCTGCTGATATTAATGTGATACTTCCATCTTCTCCTATATCAAACACTCTCCAACCGGTTATTGCTTCTCCACTTTCATCTTTCACATAGTTATATTGTGTACATGGAGTTGCATTCCCATTTCTACTATCCCCTTCTTTAAATCCTCCAAATTGAATTACTGTATTTGGTAAACTTGTACTATTGTTTGCTTGTACTAAATCTTCATTTGGTCCTACCTTAATTGCTTCTATTTCTTCTTTACTCCATGTTCCTGCATCATAATTTACAAAATCTCCTATGTGTAATTTGTTTGGGTCATAATCTGGATCTTTTTCATCTTTTCCGTTTGGGTCAAATATTTCTATTACATTTTTATAATCTTCTTCGTCAGAATAGTTATTTTCTTTTGAGTATATTTTAGAACCATTATCATATATAACTTCTATAGTATGCCCTCTTCCTTCAAATTTAGCTATAAGTTCTGTATTATCTCCTATTGGTGTCCAATATCCATTAGTTAACTGATCTGAATAATCGCTCGCTTTAAACCTCAAATCATTCATTAAAATGTATATTGTGTTTTCATCATTATTAAAATCATAATATTTACCATTTATATTTACATCTTTTTGTTCTTTACCCATCATTAATAATTGCTGAACTGTATATATAGGTATTATATTATCATTGTTAAAGTATGAATTATAAATTTCTTCCATAGTAGATTTAGGCTCATATATACTTCTTGTTTCATTTATCATTTCCTTTTGAGTTTTTACTTTATTTGCTACTAATATATATGTAGTTACCAAAGATGATATCATGAATAATATTGTTACTAATGTTATCATTGTTATCATACCATTTTCACTTTTTATACTTCTCATTTGTTTCCCCTTTATTATATTTGCCTTAAAGGATAACACTTTAGTCAAATATATTTTTTAATAGACTAAGGTATGCTCCTTATTTTTATTATAATGCAATTGATTTTATTTTTGCAAGATGTTTTTAATTTTATTTACTTATATTACTAAAAATGTTAAAATATAAATTGTTGTTTGTGTGAGGAAATTCGACATTTGGAATTTGAAATCTAGATTATAGAATTCAATAGAAATTATAATAGATGTTAATCCATTTTTCGGGGTTCCGGCACCTGCTTCGGAGAACTTCTGCCGGGCGATAAAATGGTTAACAAATATTATATTTCTATTGAGTTTATTGCCTACATCTATTCGCTAGGACGGAGGAAAAAATTCCATTTCTGCGAAATAAATTTTTTCCTCACGTCCGGACGCTCAAACAACAATTTAAGGAGATTTTTATGAACAATAAATATTTAGAAAAATTAGAATATAATAAGGTTTTAGATATTTTATGCTCATTTGCTAAAACCTATATTGGTATAAATAAGTGCAAAAATTTAAAACCCTCAGCTAATGTAGAATATCTATTAAATCAAACTTATGAAGCATATAATTTAATTTGCAGAAATGGAAATATTCCAATTGCTGAAATTGATAATATAGATATACTTATTAAAAATTTAGAATCTAATTTTTCTTTAACTAGCTGTGATTTATTAAAACTCACACATATATTAAAGACATCTAGGGAACTTAGAGAGTATTTTCCTTTTGAAGACAAAAATTACAATCTAATCTTCAACTATTTTTCTAATCTTTATATAAATAAACAATTAGAAAAAGAAGTAAACGATAAAATTTTAGATGAAAATACAATTGCAGATAATGCTTCTGCAAAATTAAAGTCTATTAGAAAGTCTCAAAAAGATTTAAGTTTAGAGATAAAAAATAAATTGAATACTATAGTTCATTCCTCTACATATTCAAAATACCTTCAAGATAGTGTTGTAACAATAAAAAATGAAAGATATGTTGTTCCTGTTAAAGAAGAGTATAGAAGTCAAATAAAAGGATTTGTGCATAGCATATCTTCAAGTGGTTCTACTGTATTTATTGAACCTTTATCTGTTTTTGAGCTTAATAATGAGCTTAATAATTTAAAAGCAGATGAACAAATTGAAATACTCCGAATTTTAGAAGATCTTTCACAAAAATTTTCATTAATTACAAACGAACTGAAAAATAATATTAACTTAATAGGAGAAATTGACTTTATTTTTGCAAGGGCTAGCTTTAGCAAGAGTATTAATGGTATAAAGCCAGAAATAAATAAAAACAAATGTATAAATTTAGTATCTGCAAGGCATCCATTAATTGATAAAAATAGAGTTGTTCCAATAGATATAAGTATTGGAGAAAAATATTCCTCACTAATTATAACTGGTCCTAATACTGGAGGAAAAACAGTTGCTTTAAAAACTACTGGACTTTTGCTCATTATGGCATATAGTGGACTTCTTATTCCAACAAATGAAAAAAGTAGCATATATGTATTTGATAATATCTTTGCTGATATAGGAGATGAACAAAGTATCTTAGAGTCTTTAAGTACTTTTTCTTCGCATATGTTGAATATCATAGAAATAGTTAAATCGGCAACTAAAAATAGTTTAGTATTATTAGATGAACTTCGGTTCTGGTACTGATCCAATTGAAGGTAGCAAGCTCGCAATTAGCATATTAGAATATTTTTATAATTTAGGTGCAATTACAATTAGCACAACACATTACCAAGAATTAAAAGAATACGCTCTTTCGAATATTGGTTTTGAAAATGCTAGCTTTGAATTTAATATTGAAACCTTATCTCCTACTTACAAACTTTTAATTGGAATACCAGGTAAAAGTAATGCATTTGCAATTAGTAAAAAGTTAGGTTTAGATAATAATATTTTAGAAAGAGCAAAATCTTTAATTGAAAAAAATGATATTAACATAGAAGATTTACTGAAAGGAATATATGACAATAAACTAGAAATAGAAAAGCAAAAAGAAGAAACTATAAAAAACTTAAAGCAAGTAGAACTATTAAGAAAAAAATTAGAAAAAGACTATTCTGATTTAGAAGAGAAAGCAAATATGACTATTATCAATGCTAAAAATGAAGCAAGAGATATATTGCTAGATGCTGAGGAAAATGCTGATAGAATTATTAAAGAAATGAATACTTTATCTAAAAATAAAAATTCTATGCAAGAATTATACAATTTAAAAAATGAGTTGAATATAAAAATAAAGAATGTTACTTATGGAAATTCTAGTAATGAAAAAGGAAATATAAATTTAGAAGATGTAAAAATTGGTATGAGTGTATTCGTTATACCTCTTAATAAAGAACGGAATAATATCATCTCTACCTAATGATTCTAGCGATGTAGAAGTTCAAATTGGTAGTTTAAAAACGAACATTAATATAAATAAACTTATGAAAATTAAAAATAGCAATAAAAAGGTTACTAATATATCTAAAAATAGCAATGTGGCTATAAATAAATCTAAAACTATTTCACCTGAAATAAACGTAATTGGGTTAAATGTAGAGGAAGCAAATCAAATCATTGATAAATATCTAGATGATGCAAATTTATCAAAACTAGAAACTGTAAGAATAGTTCATGGAAAAGGAACAGGAAAGTTGCGTCAAGGAATTCACGCATTTTTAAAAACACATCCACACGTAAAATCATTTAGACTAGGAACTTATGGCGAAGGTGAAATTGGAGTTACTGTTGTTACATTAAAATAAGGTCCTGCTTATTTATAACACCCTTTTCACTTTCAAATAGTCTTTTAACGCAGATTGCAAAAGTTTTGAAAAGTTTACATTTTCATTTCATGCTTACAAATTCTATATCATCTTTTTTATATTCCTCGGGCTTTAATCCGAATCTTGTCCTCATATAATCTAAAACTATTATCATAATTGCTAATGAGAATAATCCAACTATTAAAAATGAATTTTCTACATTTAGTAATAATCCTCCTAATATTGAAAAAATACTTGCTGCTATCCCTCCAATAAATTCATATGTAAATGTTATTTTGTTTCTCATATCTTCGGTTGTAAAATTTTTTAGATATTTAGATTCTAGTATATACCATATTGATGTACTTATCTTATGAACTGCAAGCATTATTAATATTATTGGAATGATTCCCTTACCTTGATATATACTTGAAACTGTTCCTATTACTATACAAGCTCCAATATATATTAGTGATATGAATGATAATGTTCTATTTTTGAACTTCTTCTCAATAGGTCTTTTAAATGAAAGTGAAATTCCTCCAATTAGTGTAAGTATTGAAAATATTATTGAAAATTGTTCTTCTGGAATTCCTATTGTTATAAGCAAATCACTACTGTAAGTATTAATAATCTCTATTAAGCTATATAATACTATTTGGAATAATATAAAAGCTTTCATTCTTTTTGATTTTAAAATAAATTTAAAACAACTTTTTAAGTCATTTGAATATTCTTTTATTGTACTACTCAAATTCGCGTTTTTTCTATCTATTTTTACCACATATACATCTTTAAATTTTAAAGATATAATTGTTGAAATTACAATAAAAGCTAAACATATTATTATTGGTATGTAATTATTTATTACAAATAAGTATCCAGCAGTTAAAGATGCTATTCCATCTAATATATAATACCAACTTCCACCTTTTGCATCTAATTTTGAATATAATCCTTCTCCACCTCTTGTTGAAACAGAATCATACAACAAATTAGTTTCTGCAATAGTTTTAATGTTATAACCGAGTGAAAAAATTAAGTTTGCAAAAATAATACTAGTTGCTCCTGGTAATAAAATTAATGCTAACATATAAAATATAAGAAGTACATTACCAAGAACTATACTTTTTTTTCTTCCAATAAAATCTGTAATTGTAACTGCTGGTATTTGCATTATTATTACAAAAAATAAGTAAAATCCATTTATTACTAATACATCTGATGGTGTAATTTTTTTAGTTATTGTATAAAATAAAAATTCTATTGAATAAAAAAATAACAAATCCCATGAAAACATTTTATATATTGGATATAGTTCTGCATTTTTTCTTCTAATTTTATTTAGCTCTTTTCTATTATTCATTTGTTTCTCCTATATTTTTTTATTTTAAAATTTTTTATATTACTTCATTTTCTTTTATCCATTTAACTCTTTCTTCATGTAACATATTTCCAAATTCTATTCCATTTTCAATATTATATTTTTCTTTTAAATATTCACCATTAATTTCCGTTAGCATTTTGTTTCCTAATTCTAAAAATGTACATTGCTCTTTTTCTTCTTTGCTCAAAGCTCCAAATCTATTTCTATCACAATACACAACTATTTGAAGTCCTCCTAATCCTAAAATAGATTTGCTAACTCTTTCTATGAATTCTACTTTTTTACTATCTGTCATTTTGCTAAATATTCCTCCGCCTCATATGCTCTCTGCTTGATGTAATTCCTGCTTTTTTCCAACTAGTAGGTACTCCAATTCTATTTGATAAATTTCTTACAGGTTCTACTCCTTTTTCGGCATGTCCATGATGATGTGGATACATTTCTTTAGGAGTCAAGCCCTTTCCTAAGTCATGCACTAATGTACTATATCTTATTAATAAGTCATCTGTTAGTTTTGCACTATTATCTACTGCAATCATTGTGTGGTTATAGCTATCTCCTTCTGGATGATATCTAATTGGTTGCATGCTTCCTATTAAATCATATATCTCTTTAAAATGAACATCTAAAACATTTGCTTCTCTCAATATATTAAAAAATTTTGATGGTTTATTTGATGAAAGTGCTTTTTTAAATTCTACAAATACTCTTTCTTTTGATAATGTATTTAGTTCATCCCTTAATTCATTCATAAGTTTTATTGTATTTGTTTCTACTTCAAAATCTAATTCACTTGCAAATCTTGCTACTCTATAAACTCTTAATGGATCTTCTAAAAAGCTATCTCCTACTGTCCTTATAGTTTTATTTTTCATATCAGCTATTCCATTAAATGGGTCAATAATTTCATTTGTTAAAACATCTTTTGCAATAGAATTAATCGTAATATCCCTTCTTTTTAAATCTTCTTCTATTGTAATATTTTTATTTGTTGTTATTTCAAAGCTTTTATGACCTTTTCCTGTCTTTTTTTCAGTTCGTGCTAATGCGAACTCCTTTCCACATAAGTCAAACACTTGAAATGATTTTCCTCTTGATATTGCCTCAGGAAAAAGTTCTATAAATTTATTTTTATCTATTCCAGTTACACAATAATCCTCATCATAAACAGGCCTATTTAATATACTATCTCTTACAGCTCCACCTACTAAATAAAGCCTACCTCCATTTTGTTCAATTAATTTTGCAATATTTTTTATCTCCATACCTTCCCCTACGCAATTTCTTTTATATTAACATATCACAAAAATATTTATTCCACAATATATAAATTTTATATTGGAAAATATTTACATTTTATGTTGGTAATGTTATTATTCTTGCCTTTCGCTTAATGTCAGAAAGGAGGTACATAAGCACAAATGAAGAATTTAACTAAAATTGTAGCTTTGTTATTAATTCTTTTAATATTAAAAGAATTCAATAAATAAAGCAATCAGGCACTAGTTGCTCCTAGTGCCTGATTTTTTTGTACATATTACAAATGAAAAATTAACCAAAATTTCGCAATTGCTAAATATATTATATTAATTTTTACAATATTTGTCAATAGTTATTTTAAGTTTTTCAAGATATTTCCCCATTTTTTTATTTTTAGTTTTAAATCTCTGTAAGCATATGCAAAGTGTTCAAATATAAAATATACGAATTTATTATATACTTTATATATTTCCATAAATTCTACTAACTCTGCATTAAATCCTTTTTTAAATCTATACAATCCCTCATTTTTGTTGTTTTCATCTATTGCACAAATTCCTCTAAAGTCATATACTTCACACTTATCTTTTATTGCTTTTTTTATCATTTCCCATTGTAATAAATAATTTGGCATTAGATTTCTATGCTCATTTAAACTTCCTCCATATAAATACCATTGTTTGTTTCCATACATTATATTCATTACACATGCAATTGGTTTCCCGTTATATTCTGCAAACATAAGCTTTATATTATTTGGCATCATACTATCATAAATTAGTTCAAAATACTCTCTACTCCTTATATAAAAACCATCTCTTTCTCCTGTAACATCCATAATATTTTTAAATGTGTCTAAATCCTCTCTGGTTCCTTCCCTTAGAACAATTCCTCTTTTGCTTGCTAATCTTATATTATATCTTGTTTTAGGATGAAAAGAATTAAAAATTTCTTCTTCTGTTTTTCCTTTTATATTTAATCTAAAAACATATCTTGGTTGCAACAGTTTTGTAACATCTCTAATTTTACCAACTATTTTAAAACCATTTTTTCTTGACATATCTTTGAAATTTTCATTTGTTTGTAATATATCTGGATCCATTTTTAACATAAATGCTTTATATTTTTTTGCTAGTTGATCTACTCTCTTTACTAATTTTGAAAAAGTTTCTTCATCATTTTCATCGCATATAGGTCCTCTAGGTGCATACATTAAAGTATTTTTCAAATATGGTATTTTTCTAATTAATATACTTAGTGTTCCCTTTATCTCTCCATTTTTACCTCTTACAATTATTATCTCATTTTTCCAATCTTTTTTTATATTTGCCCATTTTTTTGATTGTGCATAATGACATCTATAATGTTTTTTTAAAAATTCATCATATTCATCTAATTCTTCTTTTTTGTTTAATAATTCCATATATTTTTCTTCCTTTCATTTTTATTTCATATAAATTTAATTACTGTAAAAGATATTATCATAAAAATTTATTTTTGTACACATTTTTATACACTTATTTTTAATTTAATTTTGTGTACACTATTTATTAGGTGATTTTATGGAAAAATTGGTTATAAAAAATAATTTAAAAAATAATGATACTATAACTAGAACTATTCGTATGAGTGGAAAAACTTTTGATAGAATTAATCAACTTGCAGAAAAAAATAATCTCAGTTTTAATAGTGTAGTAAATCAAATTATTGAATATGGGTTAAATAATCTGAAAGAAAATTAAACTAAAAAAACACTAATTTAAATTTAGTGTCTTCTTAGTTTTTATTAATAAAACTTTATAATTTATTTTCGTGTATATATTATTTACAAAATTGTCAATAGTTATTTTTGATATTTAAGATGTGTCCCAAATGGGACAAAAATGTCTAATAGGTACTTTTCCTAATAATTATATTCTTGATATTCTTCCTTCTATATCCAATTTTCTACTTTACCCTTTGCACTATTTACCATACTTCCAACTATTGCTAAACTATCATCTAATACATTACTACCTTTGCAAACTTTTTTTACTTGTGATGGAATAGAACCTAGTCCTGAACCTTCGTGTGTGGTAAACACTCTTATAGTTTTTCCAGTAAAATCTATATTTTTCATTGCAGTAACCATTTCTTCAGGCATTATTCCCCAATATACTGGTGCTCCTATATAAATTACTTCATAATCTGAAATGTCTGGAACCTCACCTATTATAGGTGCTATCCCGGTTTGCTTGTCTTTGCTTTGCTTCTTCAATACATATATTATATACTGAATTATAAGGTTTAGCTGGTTCTACTTTAAATAAATCTGCTCCAGTAATATCTTTTATATATTCAGCTATTACTTCTGTATTTCCTTTATCAATATATCCTACTGAATAATTTTCATCTGCTCTTGAAAAGTATATAACTAAACTTTTCTTATCCTTGTAACTTTCTTTTTTTCCTCCCAATGAACTCATTTTAAAATCCTCCTTTTGGGGAAACATTTCGCTCGGAGCAAAAAGTTTCTTGCCGTGGAGAAATCTCTCCTAGTGAAATGTTTCTACAAATTACAATTTACAAAATAATATCATAAAAGCAAGAAATTTTAAATAATTTCTTGCTTTTACAGAATAATTTCATAAATTTAAAATCTACTTTTATTTATTTTTGTTTTTATTTTTAACTATTAATTTGTCACAAGATGCAAGAACTGCTGGTAATAATGTTAAAATTAAAATTGTAGAACATAGAGTTCCTTCTGAAATTGTTTTACATATTTTTGCTGCAATAGCTGATGCAAAATTTGCAATAATTAAAGTTACTATAATAAGTATTGAACTTGAAGTTAATATAGTGTGTATTGACTTATTATATGAATCTATAATTGACTCTTTTATTCCTTTATTTTTTCTGTGTTCAAGATAATATGATGTATATAAAATAGCATAATCAATAGTTGCACCCATTAATATACTTTGAACAATAAGTATTGAAATAAAATATACATTTTCTCCTATAATTGATAATATTCCCATTGTTAAATAAACTGCTGTCTGTATTATTAATACTAATATTACTGGTATAGTAATTGATTTAAATGTAATTACTACTACTATAAATATTGCTATAATTGTTATTATTGTTATTGAGTTTAATTCATTATCAAAAGTTTGACTTATTTCATAAGCCATAGGAGAATCTCCTATTATATAGAAATCCTTCAATTCTTTTCCTAACATATCTTTTGCATTTTTTATAAATTCAAAGGTTTCTGGTGATTCTAAATCAAATTTTGTATTTAGTACTATTCTTGAATAATTATCACCTATTAATAATTCTTTTGCATCTTTTATTTTTGTTTTTGCTTCTTTTATATCATTTCTCATATCATCTTCTATAAAATCTGTAAATCGTTCATCTTGCAAAATCTCATTATTAAGAAAATTTACAAATTCTTCTACTGTCATTTTCCATTCATTATTATACTGTCTATCACTACCATAATAAGTGTAAAGAATTTCTATTGTATTTTTTTCTACATCATCGCTTAAATTACTAATAATAGCAAATATTTCGTCTGCATTATATTCTGTATTATTTATAGTAGCATTCATAATGCTATTTACTGTATTTAGTTTTGATATTTGTTCCTCATCAAAATTGCTTGAATATTCTTTATTAGTAACTACATCTTTAAGTAAAAAATTAATGAATTCTTTTAATGATATACTTGGATTATTATTTATATATTTAGAGTTATATAAACCATAAAGTAGATTTGTTTCCTCTTTATTTATTCCTAATAATGAAGATAATTCGCTACTACTGTATTTTTTATTATTTATAACTCCATTCATAACCGATTGAACTAGTTTCAAATCCTTAATTGTACTATTTGTTATTTTGTTTGCAAGTGTACTATCATTTTTATGTGTAAGTACAAAATCTGTAAATTCTTGTGGTGTTAAAGTTTTATTATTTTGACTTGAAACATATAAAGTATATATGTTTTTTGTATTATTGCTATCTATACCTATCTTTTTCGAAAGTTCCTTATAAGTATATTTTGTATTGTTTATACTACTTGTCATAACAGTAGATAATAATTTTAGTTGTTGTATTGTAGCTTCATCAATACTATTTTTTATATTTTCATTACTACTATTATTTAATATTATTTTTACAAATTCATTAGGTGTAGCCATCCAATTCTTTATATTTCCTGTAGTATAATCAATCAAATTGTATAATTGATACATCTGATTTACATCTTTTCCTAATATTTTTGACATCTCAATAGCTGTATATTTAGTTTTATCATTTAGTAATTCTGTATTTCCCATTAGTTTTTTTAATGCAGTCGTATCAGTGTTATCTAAATAATGTGTATTGGCTTTGATATTATTTATATAGTTTATAAATTCTAATATTGTATACTTACTTTCATTTTTTTCTTTAATATATTTTAAAAGTAAAATTTGATTAATCTTTGTTTTATCTATACCAAATAAATTAGCTAATTCTTGGGAATACATTTGTTTATTAATTGTATTTAAATTACTAAATTTTGCTAATAGTTTTATATCTTGAACTGTTTTATTGTCAAAACTATTTGCATAATTACTATCTTTTAATATATCATTTAATACAAAAGTTGAGAACTCTGAAATTGTCATTTTTATATCAATGTCATTTACAAGAATATAATATTTATATAATTCATTCATTGTATTACTATCAATTCCAAAAATTTTAGCCATTTCATTACTTGTCATCTTTTTATGTACTGTTTTCTTACTTGTAAATTTTGATAAAGTATTTAATTTAGTTTTATTTTCAGAATCAATTTTAACCCCATATTTTTCATTTGTTAAAACATCTCTATTCATAAAGTCAATAAATTCATTTAAGGTAATCTTTGTATTGTTATTTTTAGATAGATAATAAATAAAAATGTCATCTATTTTACTTTTATCAATTTCTAATATACCTGCTATATCACTTGATGTTCTTTTTTTATTTATAGAAGATACTGTAACAAAGTTTTTTAATCGTGTAATGTCTTTTCTTGTTTTATCATCGATTTTTTTACTTGTTTTTTCGTTGTTATATGCTTCTTCTTCAATAAAGTTGATAAAATCATTGAACGTCATTGTATTTTTTTTATCTTTGTTATAATAATCATAATACAATATTTTTAATAAATAATCTTCTACATTAACATTTGAGCCTAAATCATTTAACTTGTCATTTAATTTATCATATGTTAATTTTTCATTAATTGTATTTCCATAACCTAAAACTTCATCTATTTTTTCTTCATTTTCAAGTTCTTTTAAATATTTTGAAATTTCATCTTCATCTTTATTTTTATATATAATAGCTATTTGATTATTTTCATCAAATACTTCATTTATTTCATCTGTTTGTGAGTCTGTATAATTAATTCCAAGATTTCCTTTTAATGCAAAACTTGCAATAAATATTATGAGAAAAACAGGAACTGCAATAAACCTAATTTTATAACTAAACTTTCCTAATTTATCTAATTTAATAGTAGGACTTTTCTTTTTTGTTTTTACTATCCACTTATCAAACATTAATATTAAAGATGGAAGTACAAAAAATATACAAATCAGGCTAAACAATACACCCTTTGCCAAAACAAATCCTAAATCTTTTCCAATTTTAAAGCTCATAAATACTAATGCTAAAAGTCCAACTATTGTTGTAACAGAGCTACTTGATATAGCTTGAAATGCTTTATATAAAGCATTTTTCATTGCTTTTATTTTATCTCTTTCTATTTGCTTTTCTTGATCATATCTGTTCATTAACATTATAGAATAATCCATTGATAATGCCATCTGTAATATTGCTACTATTGAATTTGTAATGTTTGATACATTTGGAAATATAATATTTGTTCCTTTATTTAGAACTACTGCCATTAGTATAGAAGTTAAAAATAAAAATGGTTCTACATAAGATTCACACATTATAAGTAAAATAACTAAAGCACATGCAACTGCAAGTACAACAATCCAAAATGGTAATACTGTTTTATTAATTTCAGATACATCTCCACTTGTATAAATTGTATAATCTTTATATTTTTCTGTTATTTGATTATATACATCAGTAGCCTTTTGTGAATCAGATTTGTCATCTACTGTAATAACATATAATGTGTAGTTTTCTTTGTTATAATTTTCATTGTTCTCATAATCTACACTTTCAACTCCATCTATTGATTCTAAATCATTTTTTATTTCTAACTTTTTGTTATCTACCAAATTTTCAAACATTAAATTTAGACTGCTTGTTTCAGTTCCTGAAAATTCTTCTTCCATAATATCCATACCAATTCTTGTTTCTGAAGTGTCTGGTAAATACTTAGCTATATCATAATTAATTTTTACTTTTGATGATAATATGGCTGAAATTATTGTAAAAACAATAAATAGAACCAAAATAAAATGTCTTTTATTTATTATAAAGTCTGTAATTTTTCTCAAAGTAAATCCTTCCCTTCTTTTTGGTCTGCATTACATTATATTCTCATTATTATTCAAATGAAAGTATAAACTTGATAAAAGTGTCTGAATTTAGACACTTTTATCAAAATTGTCTTTTTATTATAATAAAACTGTGTTACAATGTTTTATATATCGTTTTTTTATAGAAAGGACCCCATTATGAAAGTACAATGTCTAAATTCTTCTTCTGTTAAAACAAGAAATTTAATTAAAAAAACTTTTGCTGAATTAATTAATGAAAAAAAACAATTAGATAAAATAACTGTTACAGAACTAGTTAAAAGAGCAGAATTAACTAGAAGTACATTTTATACACATTACGATAATATATATGAAGTAGCTCATGACTATCAACTACAAACAATTGAACTTTTATGTAGTGAAGATTTGAAATTATATTCAAGACAAGATATCATGAATTATTTTGATAATATTATACAATGTTTAAAAGATAATGAAGAAACATATAAATTACTATTATCTGCTGATGAATCTCTTTTGTTTTTAGAAAAATTAAAGAAAATCGCTAGTCAAAAAATTTATAATGCCTTAAAGGATAACTATATGAATAAATATCTTGACCTTAATATTTCATTTTTTATGAATGGAATTTTAATGGAATTTTTAAAATATTTTAGAAATGAGAGTCATTATTCTTTAGATGAATTATTATTTAATATGAAAAAATGGTTTGAAAAAATATTTAATTAATTTCAAAGCAAATAAGTTACAATTTATGCAATTTTTTATTAGATAATAATACAAGAGCAAGAAATTATCAATTAATCTCTTGCTCTTTTAAAATTTATTGTAAAACTTTATCTACATATTTTACGAAAATTACACTTTCTATTAAATCAATTATTGAATACATCAGCATTATTATTCCTATCGCTGAAATTAATGCTCCATTGTTAAATATCATATACAAGCCTCCAATTATCATTATAACTGATAAAATTAAAGATGTACTCCAAATATTTATTTTAGCATTATGTAATTTTAACGATAAAGACAATCTTAGTAGCCCACTATATATTATCCAAATTCCTATCATAATTCTAAATATTGATTCTATTAAACTTATATAAAATATTGTAATTAGACCAATTATTATAGTAATAATTCCATAAAGTAAATCATTATTATAAAAATCACTATTTCCTTTTGAAATAAAATAATTTATAATCTTAATTACCCCAATAGCAATAAAACATCCTCCTAGTATATATGATATTACTTTAATTGCTGAGTCTGTATTTATTATCATAAAAATACCAATAATAGCAAATACAGCAGATAATAATACGTTTGTCCATCCACTTTTTTTCAAAAAATCCTTCATAATTTTCTACCTCCATTTTTCCCTATTTTATTCTTGTACTTTGTTTGTAATTTCTTCTAAGTTTAATAATTCTTCCCACCTTTTATCCACTTCTTTTTGAAATTCTTCTATCATCCATTCATTGCCTGGTTTAAACATATGTTTAAATCTTTTTTGTGGTTTTAGGAATTCTTCTATTGGTAGTTTATTTTTTGGTTTATAATTTATAGTATATTTTCCATCAATTACTTCATATAGTGGCCAATAACATGTTTCTACTGCTAATTTATTAATTTTCATTAAATCCTCTGTGTTATATCCCCATCCTCTTGGGCATGGTGCAAGTACATTTAAGAATGCTGGCCCTTCTGTATATATTGCCTTTTCTGATTTTTCATATAAATCTTTAAAATTATTTACTGCTATTGTTTGAGCAACATATGGAATATGATGGTTTGCAATAATATTAGTTAAATCTTTTCTTGCTTGCATCTTACCTGGAATAATTTTTCCAGCTGGTGATGTAGTTGTATCTGCAAATTTTGGAGTCGCTGATGAACGTTGAACTCCAGTATTCATATATGCACCATTATCATAGCATACATAAACCATATCATGTCCTCTTTCCATTGCTCCTGATAAACTTTGTAATCCTATATCATATGTTCCACCATCTCCACCAAATGCTATAAATTTAGTAGTTTGGTCTTCTGGAATTTTTCCTTTTCTTTTTAGTGCTTTATATGCTGCTTCTGCTCCTGAAACATTTGCTGCTGCACACTCAAATGCTGTATGTATAAATGAATCTGTCCATGATGTATATGGGTATATAAATGTTGAAACTTCCATACATCCTGTTGCTACACTAATTATTGCATGATCTTCTGGCTTTAATGCTCGAAGTACCATCCTTGCTACCGGTGGTGCACCACAACCAGCACACATTCTATGACCTGCTGTAAATCTGGATGGTTTTTCTGCTACTACTTGTTTTAAATTATATGGCATTGTTTTACCTCCTTAATCCTAAATATCTATATGGATCTTCTACATTCCCTGTTTTTGCTATTTTTTGTAAATCTTCATATACTTTTTTTATATCATCTGCTTTTGTATCTCTTCCACCAATTCCATATATGTAATTTATCATTGGAACTTGTTTTTTATTTACATACATTGCAGATGTTACATCTTCAAATAATGCTCCACCAGCTGCATTTAAAGAATCTGCTTTATCTAAAACAGCAACTGCTTTTACATTCTCTAAGGCCTTTGCTATTTCTTCTGCTGGGAATGGTCTAAATACTCTTAATTTTAATAATCCTGCTTTTATTCCTTTTTCTCTTAAAGAGTCTACAACAAATTTTGTTGTTCCTGCTGTTGAGTTCATACATACTATTGCTATCTCGCTATCTTCTAATTTATATTCCTCAAAGAAAGAATATTTTCTTCCTGTCATTTTTTCAAATTCATTTGCTACTTCTAAAATTATTTTTTTAGCATTTTTCATGGCTTCTGCCTGTTGTGCCTTATGTTCAAATAAATAGCTTTGCAAATCTAATGGTCCAATTGCTATTGGGTTATCCTTATTTAAAAGATATTCATCTGGTTTGTATTCTCCTATGAATTTTTTAACTTTATCATCTTCTATTAATTCAATGTTTTCAATAGAGTGTGATGTTATAAATCCATCTTGGCATACCATTAATGGTAATTTTACATCTTTATTTTCTGCAATTCTATGTGCCATTATTAAATTGTCATAAGCTTCTTGATTGTTTTCTGAAAATAGCATTATCCATCCAGCATCTCTAACTCCCATAGCATCTGAATGATCATTATGTATGTTAAGTGGTCCTGATACTGCTCTATTTACTAAAGACATTACAATTGGGAGTCTTAAGCTTGATGCTATATAAACCATTTCCCACATTAGTGATAATCCATTTGCAGATGTTGCAGTCATTGCTCTTCCTCCTGCTGCTTCTGCACCAATTGTCGCTGCCATTGCACTATGTTCACTTTCTACTGCTACAAATTCTGTATCTACATCTCCATTACTCACAAAACTTGAAAAGTATTGTGGTATTTCTGTTGATGGTGTTATAGGAAAAGCTGCTACTACATCTGGATTTATTTGTTTCATTGCAATAGCTGCTGCTTCATTACCACTTAAACGTTCTCTAATTGACATTTTATTTCCTCCCTATTAATTAATTTGTTACTTTTTTCGGGTCGCCCAGGGGTGCACCCCCTACACTTTTTTGTAAAACAAATCAAAAACGAGTAATGCTAGGCAAACAAATAAAAATTTTTGAAACTATACGTGCTGTATGTTGAAAAAATTTTTATGCAGTTTAACGACGCAGTACGAAGTTTTTCATTTGTTTTACTCCATAGAAATTGCACCAAACGGACAAACTTTAGCACAAACTCCACATCCTTTGCAATAATCATAATTAAAATCTGTTCTCTTTTGATCTTTTCCTACTGGAATTGCATCATCCGGACATACAGGAAAACACATTCCACATTGTTTACATTTTTCTGATAAATAAATTGGCTTTGTGCTTCTCCAATCTCCAGTTTTAAATTCTCTTGCATTTCCAGCATTATATATATCTCCGCCTGGAGTTAAGTCTTCCATTGGAGTTGTTGAATTTATATTCATAACTAATCTCCTTTCTATTTTAATGTATATTAAGATTTATTTTTATTGTGTAGGGGCAAAATCTATTTTTGCCCCTACCAGACATTGAATTTTCGGGCAGATATGGAATCTGCCCCTACATTACATATTCGTTTTATATTTTTTCTACTGATTGTAAAGCCATCTCTAGTGCCTTCATATTACCTTCTATAACTTCTGGTTTTTTTGCAAATTTATGTTTAAAAGAATCCTTCATATCACTTAATAATTGCTCTTCTGTCATAATTTTACTTATTTTTACTATTGCTGCAAGCATAGAAATATTAGGAAAGTATTTTCCTAAACATTCCATAGATATTTTTCTTGCATCTATTTTATAAATCTCTCCTTCATATCCTTTTAGTGTTTTCTTAATATATTCATTATCTCTTGTGGTATTAATAACTATTGCACCCGTCTTTTTTAATCCTGCAGTTACATCTACAGTTTCTAATAATGTATCGTCAACTACTACAACATAATTTGGTTCATAAATATTACTATGTATTGTAATTGGTTTATCACTTATTCTGTTATATGCAGTTATTGGTGCTCCCATTCTTTCTGGTCCATATTCTGGAAATCCTTGTATGTATTTACCAGTATTAAATGCTGCATCTGCTAAAAGAAGTGATGCTGTTTTTGCACCTTGACCTCCTCTTCCATGCCATCTAATCTCTATTAAATTACTCATTTATAAAATGAACACCTCCTGTTTGATTAGACTTTAACTAGTAAAGTATATTTCTAAAATGCCCAAAAGTCAAGTTTGAAAATAGTCAAATTTGAAATTTAATCATATATATGTTATAATTAAGTTACCGAAAGGCTTTTAGCCAAATTATAGATAAAAGAAAGGAAGTTCAACATGAAAACACGGCGCAACAAGTTTATAGGTATTAGTTTTATACTCATTTTTGGTATAGTGTTATTACTTAACCTTGTTTTTGGAGAAGGATTTAATGATAACAAAGCTGGTATTAAAACCAGTGTTAGATGGAAGTATGTGAATGTTCGAGAAAATCCTTCAACTTCATCTAATATTATTTCTTCTCTTAATAATGGTAATGCTTTAACACTTACAGGAAAAACATATGAGTATAACGATGGTCCTAATTCAAGTTGGGTTGAAATTCTAATTAATGATCAAATTGGTTGGGTTGTATCTAACTCTGTAGATTATTAAAAATGATAGCGCGGATATTTTAATAATTTAAACCGCGCTATTATTTTTATTATTATATTTATTCTTCTTCTGGTGCTTCTACTGGACATACACCTGCACATGTTCCACATCCTATACAAGTTGCTTGATCTATCACATATTTATCTTCACCTTGTGATATACATTGTACTGGACACTCTGCTGCACATGCTCCACAAGATATACATTTATCTGTTATTTTATAAGCCACTTTCCTTTTCCCTCCTTTTAAAATTTAATGAAAACTTCGTATTACTTCATCAAACTTCATAAAATTTCTTTCAATATACAACGTATTATTTCAAAAATTTTATTTTGTTTTCCTTGTCCTACTGGTTTTTGATTAAATTTATATCTTATATATTTTTTAGTTGAAACTTAATATCTACTTATTGTTTTTTTTATCTATTTCTTCTAACTTTTCTAGTTGTTCTAATTCTTTTAAATCTTCTGGATTCTCTACATCTAAGGTTTCTTCTTCTTTTTCTACATCTTTTATAACTTTTATATCTTTAGATTGATATTTTTTAAAGAAAGTATCTTCACCATCCTTAAATTTAACCTTTACAATTTCTTTTAGTGTTTCTACTCCGGCAAACTTCTCCTTCTCCATCATCTGTTTTTACTATTGCACCAATTTTAGGTAGTCTTGATAGTTTTTCTTCATACACTTCTTGTTCATATTTTAAACAGCACATTAACCTTCCACAATTACCAGATATTTTTGAAGGATTTAGCGATATGTTTTGTTCTTTTGCCATTTTTATTGATACTGTTTCAAAACTTCCTAAAAATGAGCAACAACATAGTTCTCTTCCACACATTCCATTTCCTCCGAAGCTTTCTTACTTCATCTCTTACGCCTATCTGTCTTAATTCTATTCTTGTTTTAAATATTGCTGCCAAATCTTTTACTAAATCTCTAAAATCTATTCTTCCATCAGCTGAAAAAAAGAAAAGTAATTTACTCCTATCAAATTTATATTCAACATCTGTTAAAGTCATGTCTAATTTATGTTCTTTAATTTTATCCTCACATATTTTTAAGGCTTCTTTTTCTTTTTTCTTATTTTCTTCATGTTGTTTTTTATCTTTATTAGTAGCTATTCTTATAATCTTTTTAAGTGGTTTCTCTAATTTTTCATCTGGAATTATTCTATTAGATATAGCTACTTCGCCATACTCTTTCCCCATTGAGGTTTCAACAATTACAAAATTTCCTTTTTCTATTTTTTTTCCCTCAGGATCAAAGAAATATATTTTACCTGGTTTTTTAAATTTAACTCCTATAATATTTGCCATTTACTTCCTCCCATACTGTCATAATAAAGTTATCTATTGTCATGTCAAAATTACTATTTTTATTTAATCTATCTTTCGTATCCTCAATAATCTTCATACATTCTATATATTTACTATTTAATTTTATTTTATCAAAAAAAATTAAATTTATATAACTTAGAATATCTTCTGTATCTTCTCTAATTTTAAATATATCTTCTTTAGTTTCCATTAAATCTATTATATCAATATTTTCTAAATTTCCAAATATACTATCTATTTTTGTATATTCTTTCTCTTTATCCTTTAAGCTTATTGCCTTTTTTACACTTCCGATCTGCAATCTTAAAAGTTATTTCAGGAATATTATAATAGTCATATTCTTTTTGTAGTACCTTTTTTAGTTCTTCATTTGTTAATTTATCAAATAGTATTTTTGTACACCTTGATTTTATTGTTGGCAAAAATATGTTTTCATTCGAAGTTATAAGTATAATTGTTACATATTCTGGTGGTTCCTCTAAAGTCTTTAATAAACTATTTTGTGCTTCTTTTGTCATGTAATTACTGTCGTTTATTATATATACTTTTCTAGTGGATACAACTGGTTTTTCATAAACTTTTTTTGTAAGTTCTCTTATTTTATCTATTTTTATTGAACTTGCTTCAGGCTCTAATATACTGAAATCCGGATTATTGTATTTGTTAAATTCTATGCATGACTTGCATTTATTACATGGTTTTTCTTTGTCTAGACATAATATTGCTTTTGTAAACTCTTTTGCAAATAAAAGTTTTCCAATTGATTCTTTTCCTACAAACATATAACTATGTGCGATATTGTTTGTATCTATTATATTTTTTAGTAATTCTTTATTTTTTTCATTTCCTATAATATCTTTAAAAATCATATTTTCTTTTTTCCCTTTACAATGTTTGAGGGACAAACCTCGGTCACAGGTATTCCTCATAGTTCGAGGAATATCCCTCTTTTTAAGTTATTTTTCCAAACTTGTTTAAAGGCCAGAATCTAATTAATACTTTACTTTCTATTTTTTTTACTGGTATACATCCAAAACTTCTACTATCAGTACTATGTGGTCTATTATCGCCCATTACAAATACATAGCCTTCTGGTACTGTAATATCAGTAAATGTTCCTCCTTCAGTAGTTATTCCTTCTCTCAAATAAGGTTCATTTAGCTCTTGATCATTTAAATATACTTTACCCTCTTCTATTTTTATATGATCCCCTTCTACTCCAATTACTCTTTTTATATAACTAGTTTTAGTAAATTCTAATACATAATATGAAAATTTAGAGAAAATTCCCTTTAGCTCATAGTTATATTCAGCAACTGGATTATTCATATCAACTTCAAATACAGATGGAACTGGATTGCTTGGTGCCTCAAATGTTATTATATCTCCTCTTTTATATTCTCCATTTATAGTTCTTACCCATCTATTAAGTATTAATCTTTGTCCTTCTTCTAAAGTATTATACATAGAAGGCTGTTGCACAATTGTTGGTGTACCTACATAATATCTAAATAGCAATGCTAATACTATAGCAATTATAATGCAATATGTCCATTCTAATATATTTTTTGCCTTAGGGCTTATGTTTATCTTCACTATTATTCCTTCTTTCACAATAAGCGTATGTTAGTAATTATACATTAATATTACTTATATTTCAATCGTTTTAGTTAAATAAATTGTTGTTTGTTTCATGTTCGGAAAATTCAGGACAGTCCCAAAAATCCCCAAAATTGGTGATTTCTAGGGACAGTCCCTAGGATTTTCCTCTCACAAACAACAATTTATTTTTGTTTTGTCGGTATTGTTATTACTACTTCTGTTCCTTCATGTGCTTTACTTTTTATATCTATTCTTCCACCGTTTTTATCTAATATTTCTTTAGCTATAGAAAGGCCAAGTCCTGTTCCTCCCATTGCTCTTGTTCTTGCTTTATCTACCCTATAAAATCTTTCAAAAATTCTAGTTAAATCTTGTTCTGGAATTCCTATCCCATTATCAATTACTTTTATATATGCATCATTATACACAAATCCTACATATATTTTTATCGTTCCACCTTCGCCAGTATATTTAATACTATTTGATAATATATTTAATATAACTCTTTCTATTCCATCTTTATCTGCATATACTGCAGGTACATTTGCTGTAACAAAACACTCTACTTTTTGTTTTTTCTTGTCCATTTCTATTTGTAAATTTTCTTGACATTGTTTTACAAGTTCACCTAAATCAAACTCTGTTCTTTGCCATTCATTTTTATCATTATCAAATTTTGATAATGTCAATAAATCATTAACGAGTTTAGTCATTCTCACAGCCTCAGATGATATTACATTTAAAAATTTTTCTTGTAAATCTTTGTCATATTCAGTGCTTGCAAGTGTTTCTGCATATCCCATTATTGAAGTAAGTGGTGTTTTTAGTTCATGTGATACATCTGCAACAAATTCTTTTCTCATATTATCTAGTTTAACATGTTCTGTTATATCTTGAATCAGTACCATAACACCTGCTGGTCTGTCATTTTCATCTTTAAAAGGTGCAAAAAACATATTTAAATATGTTTCATCAATATTTATTTTTTGTTCAGTAGATGTCCAATTCTCTAAATATATTATTTTTTCAATATTAATATCTAATTTTAAATCTTTAAAAATTTTATCAAAAGTATTATCTTTAGAACTTATTTTTAAAAGTCTACTTGCTGCTGGATTTATGTGTATTATAGTTCCATCCATATTGAATGCGATAATTCCATCTGTCATATGAAGTAAAATTGTTTCTATTTGTCTTTTTTGCCTAGTTACTTCGTTTAAATTTTCTCTTAACCCGGAAGTCATAAGATTAAATGCTTTTGCTAAATCTCCTATCTCTGTTTTAGATCTAGCATCTTCTAAATATTTGATTTCTCCTTCAACATCTTCGCCTTCAGCTATTTTTTTTGCACTTTTTATTAATCTTTTTAACGGATTAATAACTGTTTTAGAAGCAAATAAAATAATAATTGCACAAATTAATATATACGTTATAGTTATAATTGAAAATATTATATTTCCTTTGTATATAGCTTGTTCTAATGTTTCTGTATTAGATCCTAATAATGTTAATTGATTAATATATACATATCCGTGGAATTATAAACATTATTATTGTCAATAAAATTACTATTAATATTATTTTTATTTGAACACTTTTAAACATATTTACCTCACATAAAAATAAATTGTTGTTTGTTTCATGTTCGGAAAATTCAGGACAGTCCCAAAAATCCCCAAAATTGGTGATTTTTAGGGACAGTCCCTAGGATTTTCCTTTCACAAACAACAATATCTATCTTTAATTGTTTCTTATATAATATCCTACTCCTCTTTTTGTTATAAGGATTTTTGGATTTGCTGTATCTTTTTCTATTTTCCCTCTTATTCTTCTAACTGTAACATCAACTGTCCTAATATCTCCATAATATTCATATCCCCAAACTTTTTCAAGTAATACTTCTCTTGTAATTACTTGTCCAGCCTGACTTGCTAAAAATTTTAAAACTTCAAACTCTCTTAGAGTTAAATCAATTACTTCTCCATCTACTTTTGCTTCAAATTTATCTAAATCTAATTCTAAAGATCCAACTACTATTTTTTTAGTTTTTATATCTTCTCTTGAATTATTATCTATATCTTTAATTTCTGATTTTCTCAAATTTGCTTTAATTCTCGCCATTAGTTCTCTTACACTAAATGGTTTTGTTATATAATCATCTGCTCCTAATTCTAAACCTAATATTTTGTCTATTTCTTCATCTTTTGCTGTAAGCATAAGAATTGGAACATTTAATGTATCTCTAATTTTTTTACAAACTGTCAATCCATCCATTTTAGGAAGCATTATATCAAGTAAAATTAAGTCCGGTTTTTTTGTAGTTGCTATTTCTACTGCTGCTACTCCATCATTTGCTTCTAAAGTAGAATATCCTTCTTTTTCAAGATTATATACTAAAATATCTACTATAGGCTTTTCATCATCTACTATTAATATAGTTTTTTTATCTTTGATTTCTTCCACAAAAGTCCCACCTTTCTTAATTACGACTTTTATTATTTTATTTATATCATATAACAAAATTTTAGACAAGATTTTTTTACAAATTTATTACAAAAATGTGACAAAATATTTTGACTATTAAATTTATTATTCCCTTAAAGTTAATAATTTATTATTTTAATTGATGAATTACAAAAATAATGAACACAATTATTATTTGTGTTCATTATTTTGTAGTTAATCATCTTTGGATTTTAATGATAGTGAAGTAAGGCAAGCACCAAAAGTCATAATTTGGAATGTAGTAAAGAAATCAACTTCAAATAATTTTGTTGCTACCCATGTTGCGAACAAAGCAATTACTGTGACAACCATAAATATAATAACTGCTAAAAGTGATATACCAGTAGCTATCATCTTTTCTTTGCATGCAACTCCTAGAATTAGTAGTACTATTATCATTAATAATATAATAGCAACTGTAACTCCTAAATAAATATATAAGAATGCTTGACCTTGATCAGTCCATCCAAATACATCAGCTACTAAAAAGCTGAGTCCAAAGCAAATAAACCACAGTGCAAATTTTTTCAACATAATCATGTTCCTCCAAATCTTTATTGTTGTAATTTCATATATGTTAAACCAAAAAGTACGAGGTAAAATTCCTCCACTAATTAGTGTAATTAGGAATTAAATATATAATAAATTTCTATTTAGTTAATTATAACATAAAATTTTACATAAATCAATTTTTTATCTGTTATTATGTATATTTTGTATAAACAAAATAAAGACAGATTACATTTGTTGAAATTTTTAATTCAATCAAAATATTCTGTCTCCTTTTGCTTGTTTTTTATAAAATTACCTCTATTTCATTTATTGCTCCATTATCTTCTAGTTTTATTTCTTTCTCTTCTATTTCTTTTCCATTTAAATAAAATTTTTGGTTTTCTCCTGTGCATTTCCCTTCAGGATTTTTTACATTAATATTATATATACTTGTTTTATATCGGTATCTTATACTATAACTTTCCCATTTGCTAGAAATACATGGCTGTATCTTAAGCATTCCTGCTTCTACTTTTAATCCCAGTATATCTTCTAATCCTGCTTTACAAAACCAACTACTAGACCCAGTATACCAAGTCCATCCACCTCTACCAGATAGATTGTTTGCTCCATATATATCAGCAGCAATTGTATATGGCTCTACTTTATATTTTTTTGCAGCTTCTTTTGTTCTACTGTGTTCAATTGGATTTACCATTCTGTAATACTCTACTGCTTTATCTCCAAATCCAAGCTTTGCATAAGCTATAATTGCCCACATTGCAGCATGAGTATATTGTCCACCGATTTTCTCTTACACCTGGTAAATATGCTTTTATATAACCTGGTTCTAGTTTTGTTTTATTAAATGGTGGATCAAGTAATTTTATTATTCCATTTTCAGTATCAATTAAATGATTTTCTAGAGATTCCATAGATATATATTTTTTATCATTATCAGCTGCATTTGATATAACTCCCCAACTTTGAGATATACTATCTATTCTACATTCCTCATTTTCAATACTTCCGTAGTGGCTGTCCGATTATCCATATATGCTCTTCTAAACCATCTTCCATCCCATCCTGATGTATTTAATGCTTTTTTTAAACTTTCTTTTTTTTCTTTATATATATTTACTCTAGTATTATCATTTCGTTTTTCACATATTGGTATGAATTTTTCTAATATATCATAAATAAAGAAACCTAGCCATATACTTTCACCTTTTTTCTTGTTTCCTACTGTATTTAATCCATCATTCCAATCTCCCGATCCTATTTTGGGTAAACCATTTTTTCCAAAGTTTAAACTTCTATCAATAGCACGTACACAGTGATTATATACATTTTCTTTTATCTGTGATTCTAAATATTCATCATATCTTTCATCAACTCCATCAGGCAGTTCCTCTCCATCTACGTAACTTTCTTCTATATCTAAAATACTATAGTCATTTGTATAATTTATATATTCAAATACTACGTAACAAAGCCATAATAAATCATCTGAAAATCTTGTTCTTATTCCTCTATTTGTATCTTCATGCCACCAATGTTCAACATCTCCTTCTATAAATTGATGTTTGCATGCAATAAGAATCTGTTTTTTCATGAAATCTATATCAATATATTTTAATCCTATACAATCCTGAAGCTGATCTCTAAAACCTATTGCTCCACCTGATTGGTAATAACCACTTCTTGCCCATAATCTTGATACAATTGTCTGATATTTTGCAAAACCATTTATCATTATGTTTAATGACTCTAAAGGTGTATTTACTTCTACTCTACTTAATAGCTCATACCAAAAAGATTTTATGTTGTTTAACTCTTGAATACAATTAGATACTTTAGAATACTTATATGATAAATCTTTTGCATCCAATAATGAATTTTCTTCACCAAATTGTAATATTATTTCCTTTTCCTCAAAACTTTCTAACTCTATTTCTAATTCTATTGCAATACATGAGTTTTGTCCAAGTCCTGAAGAATTATCTAATGTTACTTTATCTAACGCCTCTGGATTACTTAAATTTCCTTTGCCTATAAAGAAATTTTTACTTCCTGTATATGATTTTATGTTTTCACTACTTGATACAAATGCAACCGTTTCTTTAAAATTATCTTTATATAAATTTCTCACAACAATTAAATTATTATCCTTTTGTACCTCAATGAATCCATTCGTTTTTATCTCGTCTTCTCCAAGTGTTGGTTTTATATAGTATACAAGTTTTAGCTTTCTTTTATTAGGTTCTAAATTTTTTAGTTTTAGTATATTTATTTTTATATTATCTTTTCTTGGAACAAAGATATCTAATTCTTGTGATATATTATTTTGATTAGATTTAAATTTAACAAATCCTACTCCATAAGTTATATAACTTTCACTTTGTTCGCTATTAATATTATCAGATAATGACCATTTCTTACCTGTTTTATAGTCTTTTAGATATATAATTTCTGATGGTAAATCCATTACTGGGTCATTATTCCATGCTGATAATCTGTTTAATCTACTATTTTTGTGCCATGTAAATCCTCCTAAATTTTGAGTAACAACACTACCAAATGTTTCATTACTAATTATCATGCTCCAAACTGTTGGAAGTTTATTTTCTTTATCTAGCTTTATTGTATATTCTAATCCGATTTTCAGAAAATCCACCATATTCATTATAGTATTTTAGATCACTTATATTTATATTTTGATTATTGCTTATCTCTTCCTGTATAACATATTCTGGTTTTGCATCTAATCCTATATTTTTGATTTCTTTTAAATACTCTTCTTCTAAATCATCTATACAAGTTTTTATATCTCCATTTTTTGCGTTTATAATTACATTTGATTTAAACTCTAAAAGCTCTATATCGTCTTTATCAATTTGATTTATATTTATTATAAATATTCCACCTGATATGTTTTTTAAATATTCCATTTGTTTATTTAGTATTGCATTTTCTATTTCATAATTTACATACTGGTCATATGAATTCTCCTCATTGTTTAAAATAACTAAATCGATTTTTATATTTTTACTTCTAAAGTATTCATGTGCTTTTAATATGTCTCGCACTACATACATATCATTTAAATCTTCTACTTTTACTAAAATTATCGGCAAATCTCCAGATATTCCATATTTCCATAAATTATTTTGCGAATATATTCTTTTGGGTAAAATATTTAATATTAGTTTCTTTAGTGGATTATTAAATATAGTATATGATAATAATTTTTGATATTTTTCTATATCTGTTCCTTTAAGTCCAAGATATATACTTTCTGCTTCTACTTTTGCTCGTGCAAGCTCAAATGTTTTTGTAATTACATTAGTATTTTTATATTTTTCTAATAATTCTAAAACTATATCTTTCTGGTCCGAAATACAAATAATTAAATCAAATGTAATCTTTTCACCTGGCATTATTTTTATTGTTCTTTTAGTTGCAAGTGCTGGGTCTGTTACAAGCCCCATATTTTGAGAATATGGTTTTGAATCTTTTACCATTTCAGGAATTAAACTGTGTTTTTTTCCCAAAAATTTTTCCTTATCTATTTCTATTTCAAATTCGCCAATTGTTTCATGTTCTGTATAAAATGCTATTCCTAAATATATATCTTTTTGGTTTGCTCCTCTTTTCTTTCTTTTAACTAATATATTTTCATTTTCTAATTTTTCAAATGTTAAAAATAGATTGTTAAATGCCATGTGTGCATAATCCTGTTCTGGTCCGAGATAATACGGGTTCAAAATAATTTGTTATTTCTAATGTTCTTTCTTGCATGCCATTATTTTTAAGTTCTAATCTTCTTATTTCTACTGGGTCATCTGGTGACACTATAATTTTAGTAGTGCTTTCTATATCTGCATCTATTCTTACAAACTTATTCCTTTCAGGAGCAAATGATATAGTATATTTATCTCCTCTGTTTTCTTTATCTATTGGTGTATTTACCCAAACTCTTTTGTTTGAAACATCTTTTATATAAAATAAAATTCCTTGTTTATAATCTGCAGTCTCTTTGAATCTATTTACTAATATTCCATTATATTTACTAAATCCTTCACCATTTTCTTTAGTACATACTGTATAACTTCCATTTGATATAACATTTGCTCTATTTAAATTATTATCTATCTTTGTATATGCTAATTCCATATAGTTTTGGTAGTCTTTTGGTTTTACCTTTTCTATTTTCTCTTTTTTCTCTTTTGTAATAATTGCTTTTTCTGGTATTCTTTCTTGAAGTAAAATGTCAATTGCTTCAATTTCTGGATTATCCATAAATCTTTTTACTAATATATTGTTATTTATAAAATTATTAATTGACAATAAACTTAGGGCTTGATGATGTGCCATGTACGTTTTTACAGGTTCATATTTCTTTCCATATTTTAGTCTAGAAATTGTATAATCAATTGACTCATAGAAACCATATTTATCACACATATTTTCTTTTTCTAACTCTTTTAAATTTTCTATTGCTTGTTTTGGAACATAATTTAGACTTAAAAAAACAGAATATGGTGCAACTACCATGTCATCTTCCAAACCTCTTTTTAATCCAAGCCATGGTACTCCAAATGATTTGTACTGATAATTGTTATTAAAATCTTTTAAATTAAATGCTGCTTCTGATATTCCCCAAGGTATACCTAATTTTTTTGCATATTCTATTTGACTCATTATTAAAAATCTACATGATTCATCTAAAAGGCTAGATTCGTATTGCTTAATATTAATATTTGGCATTAAATATTCAAATGCAGTTCCAGACCATGATATCAGTCCTTTATATTTATTAAGACTTGTCAATGTTCTACTTAAACTATTCCAGTGTTTAACTGGCACATCTTTTTTAGCAATTGCAACTAAACTTGCTTGTCTTGCTTCTGATGCTAATAAATCATAATATGAGTTAGTAAGCATATTTTTTTCTATATCAAATCCAATAGAAAATAGTCTCTTTTTTGAATCATATAAAACAGTAAAGTCTGTATTTTCTATTATATTATTAATTTCTTCTATCATTTGAGATATTTTTTCATCATTTTTCTCTAAATTTAATAGGAATTGTTTTGTCGTGTATAAATAACCTATAAAATTTCCATTATCAACTGTTGAAATATATCTTGGTATTAGAGGCTCTAGAGTTTTTGTGTTATACCAATTATATAAATGTCCATTCCATTTTTGAAGTTTCATTATTGTGCCGAGCATTTTATTTAATAACTCTATTGCTTCTTCTAGTTCTATATATTTTAAATCATATGCTGAAATAATTGAAAGCATTCCAAGTCCAATGTTTGTTGATGATGTTCTTGCTGCTATTTTATTTTTTCTTTCCTCTTGATAATTGTCTGGTGGCAAAAAATTATTATCTTCATTAATATATTCTTTAAAATACTGCCATGTTTTTTTACCTATTTCCAAAATATACTCTTTATCTTTTTTAGATACTTTATCTATTGCTTTTTCTTGTTTAATATCTTTACTTATATACCATGCAAATACTGGGGCTAATCCCCAAATAATACCTCCTATTACAGCAAATATTTGCCTTGTAAATAGTCCAAAAACTAAAAACAAAATGCCAAATACTATATTTGCAAACATAAATTTATAATATGAAATCAAATCTGTTTTAGCTTGTTTTTCTGCTTCATCTGCTGTGAGCCATTCAAGTAAATTCATTTTACTGATTTTCATTCTATATATTGTTTTTATAATAGAATTTGCATGTATATATGCTTTATGCGGTAAAAAGGATATTTCTAATATTCCTCTTAAAATACTTGCTTTTATAGAACTTATATTTTTAGATATGCTTTTATGTGCATATATAAATCTTGAATCTTTTCCTTTTTTTAATATAATATAATTCAAAATATCAAGTATAGATGAAAAGCTATATGCTACCAAACTTAAAACTACAATTTCCCATACTTTCATATCTGTAAATATTTTTAAAATAGCTGATAAAATAAGTCCTAAAAAAACTGTAATGGGAATAAGGCTTCTTCTTAAATTATCTAATATTTTAAATTTAGAAAGTACATTTAATGGATTTAATTTTCTATTTCCATTTTTTATCTCTATTTTATTTTTAAGCCAATTTAGGATTTGCCAATCTCCTCTAATCCATCTACTCAGTCTTAAGACATAGCTATTATATTTACTAGGTACATCATCTAAAAGAATAATGTCTGTAACTAATCCACATCTTAAATAATTTCCTTCTAATAAATCATGACTAAGGACTGTATTTTCTGGAATTTCATCACATAATATTTTATGAAATATTTTTAAATCATATATTCCTTTACCTGTAAATATACCTTCATTAAAATTATCTTGATATATATCTGATATAGCATTTGTATATGAATCTGTTCCTCCGGGGTCCTGCGTATATTTTTGTAAATAAACTTTTTCTACTATTTCTTAGATTTATGCCTATTCTCGGTTGCATTAGTCCATATCCATCTACTACAATATTCTTATTTTCATCTAGTATAGGTTCATTTAAAATGTGTGCCATAGCACCTACTAATTCTAATCCAGTTTCTAAACTTAAATTTGTATCAGAATCTAAAGTTATAACATATTTGATTCTATTAGAGATGAAATTTGAGTTTAATTTTGAAGTATTTTTCTCTTGAACTTTTTCTTTAGATATTGTTGTTACATAATTTGTAATTGTGTTTATCCTAAATTTATTTATGCCATCTACTAAAAATTCATTAAACTGGCATAGTAATCCTCTTTTTCTCTCCCAACCTAAATAACACTTTTCTTTAGGATTCCAAGTTCTTTGTCTATACACAAAATTAAACTTTGGATAATTTTTATCAAAGCTTGAACAATATTTTTTATTTAATTTTTCTACTTCATCTAATCCTGCTTTTATTACCTCGTCATCAAAATCTTCGTTCTCATTTTTACTAGAAGTACAATCTCCTAAAAGTGCAAAATACATATTTTCACTTTTATTTGCTAAATAATATACCTCTAGTTTCTTCATTAAATCTATTACTTTTTCTTTTGAATCAACAATAGTAGGTATTACAACAAATGTTGCGTACTCTTTTGGAATGCCACCATTAAAATCCATTTTTGGAATTATCATAGGCTTTACTTTTTTATTTAAGATATAATTTATGAGTTGTTGTGTAATTTCAGATACAGGTATATACATAACTATAGCTGTTATTATTGTAGCAATAATATTCCTTTTTGTATAATAAATATATCCCCCAAGCAACAATACTAAAATAGTTGTTATAAAATAAACTAAAAAGATGTACATTTTAGCTTTAGTTATATTTGATATATACTTTTTATTTTTTATACCTAAATTATTTAATAACTCATTTTTTCCATCTGATATTAAATAATATCCAATATGTGATTTTTTTCTATTTTCTACATTTTCTTTATCTACATATCTATTGCTAAGTTCTACTGCTTTTTTTGCAATATATAATTCTGATATTTTTGTTCTTTCTGAAATTTGTTTTATCTCATTTCTATAATATTCTTTGGTTTTATAATCCATCTTTATATAGACATCTGCTGGATCTCTTTTTAATATATCTTCTACTCCGTTTATTTCTTCAAACAAACTTAAAAAATTAACTCTTAATATTTCTTTTAAACTTATAATACTATTTCCCAATGATACTTTTGAAATAGCTATATCATAATGTTCTTTTTGTATAACTTCTGAAATTGTCATTCCCATTTTATTTACTTGTTCCTCTAAAATCTCTAGATATGGAACTCCTTGTTTTCCATATCTTTTTAATTTATATGACATATATTCTATAAATGTATATTTCATCTCTTTATACATATTGTAATTTTTATTTTCTCTTTTTATATTTCTAAATATCTGATTCTTATTCTCTTTTCCTTCAACTAATCTTTCTATAATATTTTCTACTTTGTATTTTTGCATTTGTGCAAGATAAATTTTCTCACATATATTTCTTATGTTTTCTATTAGCGCAATACTTAAAAAAATCCATAGATTCCATATTTCTTCCATACTTAGTAATTTTCGCTTCTGATATGCACTTATTGCTAATCTTAATATTTCATCATTTATTTTATTATCTGTATATGCAACTATTTCTGATGCAAAAACATAATCTCTTGAATATCCTTTATATATACCACTTGCAATTCCCGGAAAATTTTTATATTTTTTTAAATTCATTTCTGATACAATTGTTTTATATGTTTCTTCTATAATATAGAAATTGTCTAAGAGCCATTCTCCCGCTGGGTGTATATCTATTTTAACTTTTAAATGTTCATTTAATAATTCATATGTTTTTTCTATAAACTTAAAATTATCTTTTAATCTTGGAATTGGATATGTCCATTTTTCTGAATTACTTTTTATTTCATGACCACTTGCAATTTTCTCCATATAATTTTGAAGTTGATAATTATCTAATACTGTTCCTTTTATATTTAAATATCTATATTTATTTTTACCCAAAATCTTTTCACCTCAATATGTAATTTGTACATATTTTTGCCAGATTTGAGATTTTTTATACAATATAAAAAAACACAAAACAGACTAATTAAAGTCTGCCTTATGTTTTTGAAAATTTTTTCATTTTGCTATTTGGACATATATTGGATAATCAAATCATCCAAGTACTTTTCCAACTGTGCATTTTGGCCATTACGTGGATTCAATTTTGCATAATAATCGATTGGTTTCTGAAAAAGATGATTCTCATCGATATTCGCAATGCAAAAGGAATCATACGATATTTGTTTAATTATAGAACAAGCATGATCAATCCAACTATTATAATAGTTGATATCGCCTTCACTCATCATATTGTTTGATTGTGAAGAATGTCCTACAATCAATGAGCGAACTTTTCTGTTAACTCCTTTAATAAGTTTAGGAATCGAAAGATTTGGATTCCTTTCTTTGGCACCTTCACTTACGAGAATCAATGTCCGTTTAAATGTATGATTAATTTCATCAATCAGTACATTCTCATTGGTTTCGAAATTTGCAGGCACAACTCTTAAAAGAAGTTCTGAAACATTATAGTCTGCAATTCTCCCACAAAGTTGAAACATTTTTAAGACATTTGCAATGATATCATCACGGTTTCTTCCCTGAAGTTCAACCATGACAACACCAAATGCTCCATTGTCTCTTGTTTGAAAAGATGTTGAGACAACATTTTCAATTTGCCTGATACTTTCTTTTACCGCTTCATTGATTCCAATAGAAAGTCCTCCATTGATACCATCAATAGTAAGTGGAATTGGAAAAATAGTGTTTATTCCATGTGTCATGAAAGCATCATTTGTTTCAGCAATCTGTCTAGAGCTTCCATCTCCTCCAGCAACGATTATCGTTTTAATGTTCCTTTCATCGAGACACATGACTGCTTTTCTGAATAAATCAGAATTGCATAAGTCAATACCTCTACACGTACCAAAGTAAGTGCCTCTTTTGTCTCTCACCTTTTTCACCAATTCATCATTGTATTCATTAATGAAATCTGGTGTGAAAAGGCTTTCAAAGCTGTAGTTACCAATGTAAACTTTGTCATAAGTACCTGACAAATTCTTCGCTAGCCGCATTAACACATGCTTTGAAGGATCAACAAGTCCGCCACCATGAATAATAATGGCATTTCTTTTAGCTGCCATGAAAAATTCTCCTTCCTGGTATTATAATACCATTATTTTTTTGATTACTGCTGACTTTCAGTAATGTAGATATTATACACTGTTTTACATAATTTTGCAAGTTCTACAAAATAATAACTCTCTTATATAAGAGAGTTATTAAATATTATTCAAATAAAGTTTTAATTATTGCTTTTAAATAAGTACTTTTTTTATTTTTAGCCATACTTACTATTAATAATGGATTATTATTATCTGTTGTAAAACAGTTAAACCAACCTAAAGTATCTCCATTATCTTCTTTTGATTCTTTTAGCTCTGCTGTTCCAGTTTTTCCTGCAATTGTTATACCATTTACTTTAACATCATGCCCAGTTCCATTTGGATTTTCTACCGCTTCTACTAATGCTTCTTTTACTGTATTTGCTGCCTCTTTTGAAAAAGCATTTTCTACTAAATACTCTGCTTGTTTATTTTCTTTATATACTAAATATGGTTTTATCATATTACCATCATTTGCAAAAGCTGAATAAATTGATGCCATATGTATTGGATTTACTAAAATTTGTCCTTGACCATATCCACTATCTGCAAGTATACTTTCACTCGTTATAGTTTCTGAATTTGAATATTGCGATTTTGCAAGTCCTAGTTCAAATCCTATATCTTCATTGAATTTTATTTTATCCAAACCACTTGTGAAAGTCTCCTCTCCTATTTTCAATGCTGCTTGTGCAAAATAAATATTATCTGAATATATTATTGCATTTTTTAGATTTTTCTTGCCACTATATTCTGTAAGTGTTGTTATTTTATAATCGCCCCAACCTTCATTTTTTTGCCAAGAAAGTCCTGTATAATAAAACTCATCATCTGCTGAAAGCTTACCACTTGTTAGTCCAATACCTGCCGTTACTGGCTTAAATGTAGAACCCGGACACCATTTTTCTGTAAATCTTGTGTATAGTGGTTTCGCTTCGTTATTTGCTAAAGCATCCCATTCTTCGTTTGTCATTCCTGTTATAAATTTATTTGCATCATAAGATGGTGTGCTAACTAATGCTAAAATTTCACCAGTTTTATGATTCATTACTACAAAAAAGCCTTCACTATCTTTTGATTTTTCATACAACTTAGTCTGCAAATCAATATCAATTGTAAGTTTTATATCTTCTCCTCTCTTACCTTCTTTTGCTGCAAGCACACTTATTTCTTGTCCTGCATCATTTTCAATATATATTCTTACGCCTTCTTCTCCTTTTAACCTATCTTCGTAAGCATTTTCTATACCTGTTTTTCCTATTTGAGAACTGCTGGTATACCCCTTATCTTTTAAGCTCTCTAATTCTTCGTCTGTTATACTTTGTACATAACCCGTTATATGAGATGCAATCTCTTTGTATGGATAACTTCTATTAATATCTTCTTTTTCTGCTAGTATTTTTCCATTTCTATCTAATATTTTTCCCCTACTTGCAGGAATTTTTTCAACTCTTACCTTATATTCATTATTAAGCTCTGGAAATATTAAATTTGATGACCAATTGATTTTATATTCATTATTTTCATCTTTTATAAACTCTGCTGTATTATCAAACTCAATACTTCCTGCACTAGTTTCCATTTTTGTGTTATATGCAATTTTTTCTATACCTTTATTTTTTTTTATTGATTTAATTTCTATCTGTATATTTTTTGCATCAATTCCTTCGTATATATTCTTATTTCGTGATAAATAGTAATCTTTGGAAATATTATCATTTAAGATTACCATATCATACATTGCTTCGTAATTCTGCTCATTTAAGTATGCAAAATATTGTTTTAATTTTTCATCTAAATTTTCGCTTTTTTTATTATTTAATATCATAAATGTTCCTACTATAATTGCTACAACTACTATTACAGATATTGTTATGATTATTGCTTTTTTCTTCACTTTAATTTTCCTCCTTCAAAATCCAACTTGCTCCATCATCTTTAGAATAATATGTTACAGTGTTTCCACCGTTATAGTCCCCATCTGAACCCTGACCTATTTCTACATAAATAATTCCATTATTAAATGTTGGTAATTCATAATAATCATATGCTTCATTTATTACTGGTATTTTTACTTCTTCAAAATTTTTCCCGCCATCTTTTGTAATATATAATTTGCAATACGTACCAACTGAAGGTATTGTTATAAATCCTAAGCTTTTATCAATAAATTTCATTCTACTTCCTGTAGAAAAACTATAGCTATCACCTTTTCTTATGCCACTACTTACAACTGTCCATGTTTTTCCACCATCTATAGTTTTATATATATTTCCACTCGCAAGCGTCATTGCAATATCATTAAATCTTAACATGAAGCCTATATCTTTTGTTATAAATTGTATGCTTTCAATACTTTCGTCCTTAGAAAGTTCTGTTTTATTCCAAGTTTTTCCCATATCGTCTGAATATACTAAATATTTTTTATTCTCGTCATCATAAAAGAATACTGTTTTTTCTTTTGATATTATATAATTATCGTCATTAAAACTATTTAGCATCTCCGAATACTCTCCTGGAACTTCTACAATTTCATCATCATATTTTACATATAATATACCATTATTTACTCTGTAATGATATGAATCCATATCTACTATTTTGTAATCATTTAGATTTCCTTTATAATTAATACAGTTTAAAACTTCGGGAATAGTTTTTTCCATTGATACTTCAAATAAAGTGATAGTTCCCCCTTCTTTTATAATATCTGTTACACTATCTAACTCACAGTCTTTATTTAATGCAACTACATATTTTGGAGTATCTTCATCATATAGAACAATTGCAATTGTTCCAAATTGTTTTATATCAGTGTTTTCAAAAGTATGACTTTCTCCTTCTTTCTTTATAGTTATACCTTTTGAATCTGAAATTAATTTTGTGCTAACACCATTTTTTGTGAAATGTTGCCAGTTTCCGTGCATTGTAGTGGACACATAGTAATATGCAATGCCATCTCCTCTATCTCCATAAGTTGCGACAAATTCTCTTAAATTGCTATTTGCATCTTCATAAGTAATTGAGCAAATATCTGTTGTAAGCCATTTTGTTTTTATTTTTCCTTCTACTGCATATGAAAATTGTTCACTTGGTTTTGCAAATAAAATTTTTGCATTTCTATAAAAATATGTTTCACCTGTTTTTCTATCTTTTTTTAGCACTAATTGATTTGAAAAATCACTAGAAAAAGTAATTATACTTTTTCTAGTAAATCCATTATTAATGGCAAATGCAATATTTATAATTGATAATAAAGTAAATATTGATATTACTATTATATTTTTTATCTTATTTTTTCTCATAAATCCTAAAAGAAGTACAAGAAAAGCAGAAATTAGTATTAAGCCATTTACAATGTAAGGCATACTATCTATTATATATTCATAACCATGTTTTTTTAAAAGTAATAAATATACACATTGAAGGGCTACTGAAAGTATAAATACTATAATTGATACTGCAATAGTAATTCTTTTTATTTTTAGGTTTCGCTTTTTTCTTTTTTCTTTTGTTTTATTTATCTTTTCTATAGCTTCTTTAACTGCCTGTTCTACATCTACTTTTTCTTTGTTTCCTCTTTCACAATTTAATAGTTCTGAAATATCTACCCCTAAATTTTTAGCTAATGGATTTAGTATTGTTATATCAGGAAAGCTTAAACCTCTTTCCCATTTTGATACTGCTTTATCTGTTAAATTTAATTTTTGAGCAAGCTCTTTTTGAGTCATTTTTTTCTCTTTTCTAAGCTCTGCAATAAATTTACCAAATTTTATACTATCCATAAGAACCTCCATATGCAAATATTTTAACACTAAAGCACTTTTTATTCAATCGACTGTTAGTAGAATAGTTAAAAAAAGTGTTTATTAAGGCAAAAAGTAATGATTTAATATTTTACAAAATCGTATTTACATTTTTTTCCAAATGTGTTATTATTCTTTTATAATTAATTCATTAATTATTTTAATCACAAGGTATTTCGCCTATAAATTCCAAATCAATTTAAAAATAATTTTACATATTGTTGACTTTTGATAACTTATATGTTATCATGATGATGCAATAGGAAAGGATCATTATGTATGATATTCTCTTCTATAAAAACAATAACCAAAAAAACGAAATAGAAAATTTTTTATTAAACCTTAAAAATAAAAAAGATAAAAGTAGTAGAATAAAATTTAATAAAATAACTGCATATATTAATCTATTATCAAAATATGGTATCAATTCGGGGGAACCATATATAAAGTATATTAATAATATCTGGGAATTAAGACCTTTAAGGTATAGAATACTTTTTTCTTATTTAAATAATAACTTTATATTATTAACAATTTTTCTAAAGAAAAGTCAAAAAACACCTAATCAAGAAATAGATAGAGCTAAAAGATATTTAGATGATTTCATTAAAAGGAGTGATATGCAATGAATGATAAACCTTATGATACTTGGGACAATATTAAAAAAAATCTTGATATTAGTCCAGAACAAGAAGCTGAAATTCAACTTGAGCAGGACATAATTGAAGCAACAATTGAGGCAAGGAAAAAAAATAACCTTACTCAACGAGATTTGAGCAAAAAAAGTGGTGTTAAACAACCCGTTATTGCTAGAATTGAAAAACATATAAATTCTCCACAGACTAATACTCTTATTAAATTATTATATCCTATGGGATATACGTTAAGGGTTGTACCTTTAAAAGAATTAAAATAGCAAAGAGATATGTGGCAAACATATCTCTTTGCTTAATTATTTTTTATCTTCCCTTTTTGGCTTTGTCCATGATATATAATCACAACCATTATTTGGATTATTCTCACATATATAGTAATTCCTTTTCTTTTTAGTTTTCCTTATTTGTACCTTCCCACCACATTTTGGACATGGTACATCTACCACTTCAATATATGGTTTTGCATTTTGACATTCAGGATATCCTGGGCAGGCTAAAAACTTTCCGTATCTTCCATATTTTATTACCATCATTCTTCCACATTTTTCACATGGTACATCTGATACTTCATATTCTAATTTTACATGCTCTAATTCTCTGTCTACTTTTTCTACTACTTTTTCAAATGGTCCATAAAATTCTGATATAACTTTTTTCCATTGTTCTTTTCCTTCTGCTATTTTATCAAATTCTTCTTCCATTTGAGCAGTAAACTCTACATTTATTATATCTTTAAAGTTTTCTATTAATAGCTTATTTACTATTCTTCCTAAATCTGTTGGATGTAATTGTTTTTGAATTTTTTCAATGTATCTTCTTGCAAGTATTGTTGTAATTGTTGGAGAATAAGTACTTGGCCTACCTATTCCCTTTTCTTCTAAGGCTTTTACTAAACTTGCTTCTGTATATCTTGGAGGTGGCTCTGTGAAGCTTTGTTTTGCATCTATTTTTTCTTTTATTAATTCTTGACCTGCTTCCAAATTTGGTAAATTAGCAAATTCTTCTTTCTTTTCATTATCCTCTGTCTCAACATATAAAGTCATAAATCCTTTAAATTTTATTGTTTGTCCATTTGCTCTAAAATTATATTTATCTGCATTTATTTTTACAGATAGAGTATCATAAATTGCTGCAGACATTTGACTTGCTATAAATCTATTATATATTAATTTATATAATTTGTATTGATCATTCGTTAAACTTGATTTTATAGCATCTGGAATTAATTCTATATATGTCGGTCTAATAGCCTCATGAGCATCTTGAGAATCTGCTTTTGTCTTATAATATCTATTTTCGTAATACTCTTTTCCATACTCTGCTTCTATATATTTTTTTGCAGCCGATCTTGCTTCTTCTGATATTCTAGTAGAATCTGTTCTCATATATGTTATTAATCCTACTGTTCCTCTTCCTTCTATTTTTACTCCTTCATATAAGCCGCTGTGCTACTTGCATTGTTTTTCTGATTGCAAAGTTTAATTTTCTTGATGCTTCTTGTTGCATTGTACTCGTTGTAAAAGGAGGTGCAGGGGTTCTTTTCTTTTCACCTCTTTTAACTTCATCTACTATAAATTTTGCTTTTTCTAAGTCTTTTAAAATTATATCTATTTCATCTTTAGAATGTATATCTAATTTTTTATTATCTTTTCCAAAAAATTTAGCTTCAAAAGATTTTTTAGATTTTTTAGTTCTTAATGATGCATATATATTCCAATATTCCTCTGGAATAAAATTTTCAATCTCCTCTTCTCTATCTACAATCAACTTTACTGCAACCGATTGTACTCTACCTGCTGATAGTCCTTTTTGTACTTTTTTCCATAAAACTGGACTTATTTTATAGCCTACTATTCTATCTAATACTCTTCTTGCTTGTTGAGCATCTGTTAAATTCATATCTATTTTTCTTGGATTTTTTATAGCATTTTTTACAGCATCTTTTGTAATCTCATTAAATGTAACTCTACACATTTTACTATCTTCTACATCTAAAATATTTGCTAAATGCCATGCAATTGCTTCTCCTTCACGGTCAGGGTCAGTTGCAATATATACTTTTTTAGCATTCTTTGCTTCTTTTTTAAGATTTTTTATTAAGTCTCCCTTTCCCCTTATATTAATATATTGAGGTTCAAAGGTTTTTGTATCTACTCCTAACTTTGATTTAGGTAAGTCTCTTATATGCCCCATTGATGCAACAACTTTTGTGCTTCCACCTAGGAATTTTTTTATTGTATTTGCTTTAGCCGGAGATTCGACTATTACTAATTTATCTGCCATTCTTACTTGGAAGAAATGAAAAACTTCGTAATACTTCGTTAAACTTCGTAAAAATCTTTTCAACATACATATATATAGTTTCAAAGATTTTTTCTTGTTTGCCTTGTCTTACTCGTTTTTGCTTTCTTCCCCCTCCTTCTTTACTTGTTAATTTTTTATTTATTGTTTTTATTAAATAAATTGTTGTTTGTAGAATTATTTTTAATTTGAATTTAATAGAAATTATAATAGATGTTAACCCATTTTTCGGGGTTCCGGCATTTTCTTCGAAGAATTTCTGCCGGGAGATAAAATGGTTAACAGATATTATATTTCTATTGAATTCTTTGCCGCCTAGAAAATTCAGGACAGTCCCAAAAATCCCCAAAATCAGTGATTTTTAGGGACAGTCCCTAGAATTTTCTCAAACAAATTACAATTTGTCTAATTTTCATACAATGGATATTTTGAGCAAATCTTAGCTACTTCTTTTTTTATTTCTTCTTTTTTATCTTCATAGTTTTCTACTGTCATATTTATAAGCTGTGCTATTTTTACCATATCTTCTTCTTTAAATCCTCTTGTGGTTACTGCAGGAGTTCCTACTCTTATTCCACTTGTTATTGTAGGTTTTTCTGTATCAAATGGTACAGCATTTTTATTTACAGTTATTCCTATATCATCTAATTTTTCTTCTAATTCTTTCCCTGTTATACCTTTATTCCTTAAATCTATTAATATTAAATGATTATCTGTTCCATCTGATACTAAATTAAATCCTAATTTCAATAATTCTTCAGATAATACTTTTGCATTTTTCACTATTTGTTTTTGATATTCTTTAAATTCTGATTTTAATGCTTCGCCAAAACATACAGCTTTTGCAGCTATTACATGCATTAAAGGTCCACCTTGTGTTCCTGGAAATACTGCTTTATCTATAATTTTTCCATATTCTTCCTTGCAAAGAATTAATCCTCCTCTTGGTCCACGAAGAGTTTTATGTGTTGTAGTAGTTACTATATCTGCATATTTTACTGGATTTTGATGAAGACCAGCTGCTACAAGTCCTGCTATATGTGCCATATCTACCATAAATATACTTTTTGTTTTGTCTGCAATTTCTCTTATTCTTTTAAAATCTATTTCTCTCGGATATGCACTTGCACCTGCCAAAATTAGTTTGGGTTTATTTTCTATTGCTATTCTTTCTAATTCATCATAATCTATTCTTCCTGTTTTTTCATTTACACCATATGGAACGAAGTTATATAGCTTTCCTGATGAATTAACTTTACTTCCATGTGTTAAATGTCCTCCATGTGCTAAATTCATTCCAACTACTGTATCTCCTGGTTGTAAAACTGCAAAATATACTGCCATATTTGCTTGAGCTCCTGAATGTGGTTGAACATTTGCATGTTCTGCCTCAAATAGCTTCTTTGCTCTTTCTATTGCTAAAGATTCTGCTATATCTACATACTCACATCCTCCATAGTATCTGTGTGAAGGATATCCTTCTGCATATTTATTTGTCATATAGCTTCCCATTGCTTCCATTATACTATCGCTCACAAAATTTTCAGATGCAATTAATTCTATTTTATTACGCTCTCTTTGCAATTCTTTTTCAATTGCATCATATATTTCTTTATCTGTATTTTTTAAATTATTAAAACTTGGCATATACCCACCTCTTTTTTTATTTAGTAGCATTATATACTAAATAACTTTTCATGTAAATAAAAACAATATAATTTTAATTATTATATTTAAATTATATAAATTGCAATTTAAAAAGGAAACAAAATTTTATTTCCTTTCCTTTTCCATAATTTAATTTTCTTTTAATAAATCTTCTAATACATCATTTAACCCAATTGGAGTTACTTTATATTTTTTCAATGTACTAATTATTTCGATTACTTTATCTGAACTATTACTAATATTTTCTATATTATTACTTTCTTCAGTAATAATATCATTTATATATTCTTTTTTTCGTATTTCTATTCCATATTTAAAATCATCTTTTGTATTCTTTTTTGTTCTGTAATATTCTAATTCTACTCTATGATTAATTTTTGTTTCTTTCAAATCATTTTCATCAAAATAAGTCATACCATAGCAAGTCCTAGAATTACTCAATTTTGTTTCTCCTTTCATTTGTATTTATACGATATTTATCGCACGTTCTCCAATATACTATATATTTGAATAAAACACAATATAAAAAAATCGCGTTAAATTCCTATTTCTATCAATATTCGACAACACATCTTATTAAAATCTAATATACTTATTTTTATTTGCCTTTTGTTATTAAAATTTCAAATATTTGTAACGAATATGAAAAAAAGAAAGACTTTAAAAGTCCTTCTTATGTATGCAATTCAATTAATTTATAATCTATACATTATCTTTTATATAGTCTACTACATCATTTACAGTAACAACTTTTTCTGCATCACTATCTGGAATTTCTAAATCAAATTCTTCCTCTATTGCCATTATCAATTCAACTATATCCAAAGAGTCTGCTCCTAAATCATCTATGAAAGATGCCTCTGGTGCTACAGCTGTTTCAGCTACTCCTAATTGTTCTACTATAATTTCTTTTACTTTATTGTAAATTTCTTCTGAACTCATAGGTATTATTACACCTCCCTTAATTTTTTATCTACTATCTAAAATATTATATTGTTTATAGTACATTGTCAATAGTTTTTTCAATTTTTTTATAATTTTTCAAATTCTTGTTTTAATATCTCTACTGCATTAGATTCTGCAAATTTTTCTGCTTGTTTTATTGTAAAGTAAAATAAATACTCATCACTACTACCATGTGCTTTTACTACTGGTTTTTTTACACCTAAGAATAATGCCCCACCATATTCCTTATAATCCATTGTTTTTGTAAATCTCTTAATTCCTGGTAATGCTGGAATACATCCAATAGTACTTAATAGATTCTTTTTTAGACTTTCTGTAAGAGATCTTTTTACAAGTTTGCCAAGACCTTCTACAGTTTTTAAAAATATATTGCCAGTAAATCCATCTGTAACTATTGCATCAATCTCTCCTGAAAATGCTTCTCTTCCTTCTACGTTACCAACAAAATTAATATCATAATCAACAGCTTTTTCTTTTAACAGTTTATAACTTTCTTTCATTAAATCATTACCTTTTGTTTCTTCTGTACCTATATTTAATAATCCTATAGCTGGTTTATCAATATTATATATCTTCTTTAAATATATATTTGCAAATTCAGCAAATTGCAATAGATTTATAGGTTTACAATTAGTATTTGCACCCGCATCTACTAGCATTAATCCCTTTTTATAAGATGGGAGCATTGGAGCTATTGCAGGTCTATCTACTCCTTTTATTCTCCCTACTAATAAAGTTGCACCTGTCAATAATGCACCTGAATTCCCTGCTGAAATAAATACATCACCTTCATTTTTCTTTAATAAATTGAATCCTACTACCATTGAAGAATCTTTTTTATGTTTTATTGCTTGTGTTGGAATATCTTCCATTTCAATTGTTTCTGTGCAATTGTATATTTTTAATCTGTCTGATATTTCTGATATGCTCTCTTTATTATATATTTCTTTTATCTTTTTATTTATTACATTTTCATTTCCTAATAGAATAACTTCAGAGTCAATTTCCTTTATCGCTTTTACTGCACCTTTGATATTAGCATCTGGTGCATTATCACCACCGCATAGCATCTAATAATATTCTCATTGCTTTATCCTTTCTTTATATAAAGTATATTTTCTATTTATCTATTTTATTATTTAATTATAAAAAAAGCAATAGCTATTTAACGAAATTTTTCGCTCGGAGCGATTTCTCCATTTTGCTAAGGAAACTTTTCGCTCCGAGCGAAAAGTTTCCTTGGGAAGGAAGATTTGAAAGGAGATTTTTCGAAAAAATGGAGAAATCGCTCCGAGCAAAATGTTTCCTCCAAAAAAATTAGAGACTATTTCTAGCCTCTAATTTTTTAATTTTATTTCTAGTATATTATTCTATTATATCTGAAACTATTCCAGAACCTACTGTTCTACCACCTTCACGGATAGCAAATCTTAATCCTTTTTCAATTGCTATTGGTGTAATAAGTTCTATTGTCATTGTGATGTTATCACCTGGCATTACCATTTCTGTTCCTGCTGGTAAATCAATAACACCTGTAACGTCTGTTGTTCTGAAATAGAATTGTGGTCTATATCCATTGAAGAATGGTGTGTGTCTTCCACCTTCTTCTTTTGTTAAGATGTAAACTTCTGCTTTGAATTTTGTATGTGGATGAATTGTTCCTGGTTTTGCTAAAACTTGACCTCTTTCGATGTCTTTTCTATCAATACCTCTTAATAGAACACCAATGTTGTCTCCTGCTTCTGCTTGATCTAATAATTTTCTGAACATTTCTACACCTGTAACAACTGTTTTTCTCTTTTCTTGTGTTAAACCTACGATTTCAACTTCGTCTTGAATTTTAACAACTCCTCTTTCTACTCTACCTGTAGCAACTGTTCCTCTACCTGTTATAGAGAATACATCTTCTACTGGCATTAAGAAATCACCATCTGTTGGTCTATCTGGTGTTGGAATGTAGCTATCTACTGCATCCATTAATTCTTTCATACATGCATATTCTGGTGCATTTGGATCTTGTGATGTACATTCTAATACTTTTAATGAAGATCCTTTTATAATTGGAATTTCATCTCCTGGGAATTCATAACTAGAAAGTAAGTCTCTAACTTCCATTTCAACTAATTCTAATAATTCTGGATCGTCAACCATATCACATTTGTTTAAGTAAACGACAATATATTTAACACCAACTTGTCTTGCAAGTAGTATATGCTCTCTTGTTTGAGGCATTGGACCATCAGCTGCTGAAACAACTAATATTGCCCCATCCATTTGAGCTGCACCTGTAATCATATTTTTAACGTAGTCTGCATGACCTGGACAGTCAACGTGTGCATAGTGTCTTTTTTCTGTTTCATATTCAACGTGTGCTGTGTTTATTGTGATTCCTCTTGCTTTTTCTTCTGGAGCACCATCGATTTGATCATATGCTGTGAATTCAGCCTTTCCTAATAATCCTAACCATTTTGTAATAGCTGCTGTTGTTGTTGTTTTTCCGTGGTCAACGTGACCAATTGTACCAATGTTAACATGTGGTTTTGTTCTCTCGAATTTTTCCTTTGCCATTTAATTTTTCCTCCTTAAAAATCTTTTATTTTATAATTAAAAAATTAATAACTATTTTTAGCAAATGTTATTTTATAACATCTTCCGTAAAAATGCAAGTATTTTTATAAAATACTTTAAAACGAAGCAAATTGGGTATATTGCTAGGAAAGTAAATAAAATTTTTTGAAATTATACGCTGTATATTGAGAAAAATTTTATGAGACTTGACAACGCAAGATGCCCAATTTCATTCGTTTTATTACTCTTCTTTTTTAGCCCTTGATGCTACTATTTTTTCTAGTACTGATTTTGGAACTTCTTCATAATGACTTGGTTCCATTGAATATGTTCCTCTTCCTTGTGTTTTTGAACGTAAGTCTGTTGCATATCCAAACATGTCTGATAATGGTATAAATGCTCTTATAATTTGCATTCCATTTCTTGCTTCCATTCCTTCCATTCTTCCACGTCTAGAGTTAACATCACCTATAACATCTCCCATGTATTCTTCTGGAACTGTTACTTCTACTTTCATTATTGGCTCTAATATTACAGATTTAGCTTGTTTACATCCTTCTTTAAATGCCATTGAACCTGCAATTTTAAATGCCATTTCAGATGAGTCAACATCATGGTAAGAACCATCTACTAAAGTTGCTTTAAAGTCGATAACTGGATATCCAGCAAGTATTCCACTTTCAGCAGCTTCACGAATACCTTCTTCTGTTGGTTTTACATATTCTTTAGGAACAACTCCGACCTACAATTTTACTTTCGAATTCAATTCCTGATCCTGGCTCTAATGGTTCCATTTCTAACCATACGTGTCCGTATTGTCCACGTCCACCAGATTGACGTATGAATTTTCCTTCTACTCTTACTTTATTTCTAATCGTTTCTTTATATGAAACTTGTGGTTTACCTACATTACATTCTACTTTGAATTCTCTTTTCAATCTATCTACTATGATATCCAAGTGTAATTCACCCATACCTGCAATTATAGTCTGACCTGTTTCTTGATTTGTATATGTTTTGAATGTTGGATCTTCTTCTGCTAGTTTAGAAAGCGCTATAGCCATTTTTTCTTGAGCTACTTTATCTTTTGGCTCTATAGCTATTTCTATAACTGGCTCTGGGAATTCCATAGATTCTAATATAACTGGATGCTGAATATCGCAAAGAGTATCACCAGTTGTAACTTCTTTTAATCCAACTGCTGCTGCAATATCTCCAGCATATACTTTATCTATATCTTCTCTATGATTTGCATGCATTTGAAGAATTCTTCCTATTCTTTCTTTTTTATCTTTATTTGCATTTAATACTGTCGATCCAGACTCCAATGTACCTGAATAAACTCTAAAAAAGCAAAGTTTTCCAACAAATGGGTCTGTTGCTATTTTAAATGCTAAAGCTGCGAATGGTTCAGTATCTGAAGTTTTTCTTTCAGTTTCTTCTCCATCCATTGTTACACCTTTTATATGTGGTATATCTAATGGTGATGGCATAAAATCAACAACTGCATTTAATAATTCTTGAACACCTTTATTTTTATATGATGAACCACAACAAACAGGTACTACTTTGTTTGCAATTGTTCCTATTCTTAATCCTTTTTTAATTTCTTCTTCAGATAATTCTCCACCATCTAAATATTTCATCATTAATTCATCATCTTGTTCTGCAGCAGCTTCTATCATTTCTGATCTATATTTTTCTGCCATTTCTACTAAATCATCTGGAATATCTGTTTCTTCTATTTCTTTTCCTAAATCATCTTTGTGGATGAATGCTCTCATTTTTATTAAATCTACTATACCTTTAAAAGTATCTTCTGCTCCTATAGGTAATTGAATTGGAATAGCATTTGCATTTAATCTAGTACGCATTTGTTCAACACATGCTAAGAAATTTGCTCCTGTTATATCCATTTTATTTACATATGCCATTCTTGGTACATGATAATTATCAGCTTGTCTCCAAACTGTTTCTGATTGTGGTTGTACTCCACCTTTAGCACAAAAAACTGTAACTGATCCGTCTAATACTCTAAGAGATCTTTCAACTTCTACAGTAAAATCAACATGACCTGGTGTATCTATAATATTTATTCTATGTCCTAACCATTGAGCTGTTGTTGCAGCAGAAGTAATTGTTATACCTCTTTCTTGCTCTTGCTCCATCCAGTCCATAGTAGCCTCACCTTCATGAACTTCTCCTATTTTATGTGTTCTACCTGTATAGAAAAGAATTCTTTCTGTTGTTGTTGTTTTTCCTGCATCAATGTGAGCCATAATTCCTATATTTCTTGTTTTCTCTAATGGAAATGCTCTACCTGCCATTAATTTTTTTCCTCCTTTTATTTATTTATCATTCATCGTTAATCCTATTTAAATTTTTATCAAAAACGAGTAGTGCTAGGAAAACAAATAAAAATTTTTAAGACTATACATGTTGTATGTCGCAAAAATTTTTATGCAGTTTGACACCGCAATACGACGTTTTTCATAAAAATTTTACCATTTGTAATGTGCAAATGCCTTATTAGCTTCTGCCATTCTATGCATATCTTCTTTCTTTTTGAATGATCCACCTGTGCTGTTTGTAGCATCTATTATCTCATTTGCTAACTTCTCAGCCATAGTTTTTTCATGTCTATTTCTAGCATAGTTAACTAGCCATCTTAGTCCTAAAGTTTGTCTTCTTTCTGCTCTTATTTCAATTGGAACTTGGTATGTAGCTCCACCAACTCTTCTTGCTTTAACTTCAAGAACTGGCATTATATTGTTTAATGCTGCTTCAAAAACCTCTAATGCATCTTTTCCTTCTTTTTCTTTTATGATTTCAAATGCATCATACACTATTTTTTGAGCAACTGTTTTTTTACCATCTAACATAATATTGTTTATTAATTTTGTTACAACTTTGCTATTATATATTGGATCTGGTAAAACTTCTCTTTTTGCTATATATCCTCTTCTTGGCACTATTCTTCACTCCTTTTCTTAAGAAGTGTGAAGTTAGATGTGTGAAGTGGGAAAATAATAATTTCCTACTTTATACATTCTATTTCACATTCTTTATATTTGTGTTTCATAAAAACACATTAGTTACTCTGAAAGGTTAATTCCTTCCCGTATAGTGCTTATAAATTTATATCTCTTTATTAGCACTATTTAAATTTTCTTTAATTTTTAGGTTTTTTTGCACCATATTTAGATCTAGCTTGCATTCTATCTTTAACACCAGCTGTATCTAATGTACCTCTTATGATATGGTATCTAACACCAGGGATATCTTTTACCCTTCCACCTCTAATTAATACAACACTGTGCTCTTGTAAGTTATGACCTATTCCTGGAATATATGATGTTACTTCATATCCATTTGAAAGTCTAACTCTGGCAACTTTTCTTAAAGCAGAGTTTGGTTTTTTAGGTGTTACTGTTTTAACTACAGTACAAACTCCCCTTTTTTGTGGTGATCTATTATTTGTTTGCCTATTTAACTTTGAGTTAAATCCTTTTAAAAGGGCTGGTGCTTTTGCTTTAGATGTTGTAGTTTTTCTTCCTTTTCTTACTAATTGGTTAATTGTTGGCACTTTGATTTCACCTCCTATTTTTTATATTTAAAAGTGCTAATTTCTTTTAAACACTAACGCGTTATATTCTATCATTCTACTATGTTTTTGTCAATAGTTTTGTACATTTTTTCTTACGGAATGTGGTTTTTAATTTATGTAGTTTTATATATTATAATTAAGATATTTTATTTTAACGATTGTAAAATATATTATCAATCGCTAAAATAATCCGTTACTCAGATTTTTTTGTTTTGTATCTTTATAGAGTAAAAGAGCGAAGTTTAAACTTCGCTCTTTTAACATATGAATTCATACTTATATTAATGTATTAATTCTATTTTTTATTAACTAAATCTTTTAATGCTTTACCAGCTTTGAATACTGGAGCTTTTGATGCAGGTATTTTGATTTCTTCTTTAGTTTGTGGGTTTCTACCTTTTCTAGCTGCTCTTTTTCTTACTTCGAAAGATCCAAATCCAACTAATTGAACTTTATCTCCTTTTACTAAAGCTTCTGTTACAGTATCAACTAATGCATTTACTGCTGCTTCAGCACCTTTTTTTGTTTCTCCTGTTTTTGCAGCTATTGCTGCGATTAATTCAGCTTTGTTCATTTAAAATTACCTCCTATAAGATTTGTTTTCTATTTAGTAGAATAGTTCTACTATTTAAGATTATTCGCCAATTTTAGCTAAAATCCTTCTTTTTTTATTTTATTTTTTTATCAAGTCTTTTATTCCCTAGGGTTTTGTTGTGTTGGTTTTTGAAAAAGCTTGATTTTACTGGGATCTAGCAGTTTTATTTTTTTGTCATTTTTTTATTCTTTTGTACATCTTTTGTCCGTAAGGAATCATAAAAATTTCTTGTTCTGACAATATTTTTAATATTAAAACTGAAATTATATATATTATTATCCCTATTAGTAAAGAAATTATTAATATAATTTTTTGTGGTACAATCAAATATAGTTTTATATATATATAATATGAACACATTGCCATAATTATAGATGCAATTGTGGGTTTTATTAGAAATTTGTTTATTTTAAATGATAATTTTAAATTTCTTTTTAAAGATATAAAACATATTATAAAAGATGTAATGTGTGATATTATTGACGAAAGTATTGCTCCTTTTACTCCAATTATAGGTATTAATAATAAATTAAATATAAATTTTATAATCGCTCCAAAAGCAAATGCAATTACTGGTATATTAACTTTTCCTAGACCCTGAAGTGCTCCATTTATTGTTTGAGTTAATACAACAAATATAATAGTCCAAGATGAACATGCAAGCATTTCTGCTCCTGATGATGCATTTGGAAATAGTAAGTTTAATATTTCATTAGAAAACAAACACATACATATAGTGCATGGAAGTCCTATTAGTATAGTAATTAATATTGAAAATTCTATTCTTTTTTTAGCAATATGCATTTCTTTTCTTGCAATTGCTGCTGAGATAGTTGGAACTAGTGCTGTTGCAAATGCTATATTGAATGAAAATGGAAGTGTTATTAAAGTATCTACTTTCCCACTAAGTATTCCATACTGCAAAGTTGCTTCTTGTTCTCCAATAATTTTTTTTAAAATTCTTACAACTGTTAAAGCATCTATTGTTTTAGTTGTAGCAGAAAAAAGTGCACATAACGCTATAGGCACAGATACAGCAAGTATACTTTTTATAATTTTTATTATACTATCCTTTTTATACTTTACTGATGAGATTACTTCTTTCCAAACTTCTTTTTTTCTTTTTACAAAATATCTATATAAATAAACTAAACTAAATAATGTTGCAAGTGTTGTAGCAAGAGTTGCAGCTCCTGCCATGAATATAGTATTATTACATGAAACTGCTGCTATTTGCTCAACTATGCATATTGTAAGTATAGTTTTAAATATTTGTTCTAAACTTTGAGAATTTGCAGTTACTGATAGATTTTCTCTTCCATTAAAATACCCTCTTAATACTGATGCTATTGATACCAAAAAAACAGATGGGGAAAGTGCTAGAATTGTAAGTTCTGCTTCTGGTATTTGTAAGTAAATATTTGCTATGTAATTTGCTCCAAAAAACAATATGCTGCTTCCTACAAATCCTAATAATCCAAACATAGCAAAAGCTATTTTAAAAATTCTATAAGCCCCTTTATTATCTCCTATTGCAACTTTACTAGATACTAATTTCGATATTGCATTTGGTACTCCAATTGAAGAAACTGTTAAAAATAAGGAATATATTTGAAAAGCAGCACCATAAATAGCATTACCTCTATCTCCAAACCCTTCTTTATTTGTTAAATATAACTTATATATTAATCCAACTATTTTTATGATAACTTGCGAAAGCATAAGCACAATTACACCTTCCATAAAACTGTTTTGTTTTTTGTTTTTAATTTTTATCTTCCTCCTTTCTATTTTACATATTTATAAAATTGTTGTTTGTAAAATATCAATTGATTTCTAGAAAAGGTTATATTTATTTGTTTCTCAGTTACGCGATCCAGCTTTCGTTACATGAAACTGTTGTTGCTTTAGCAACTTACAGGTTCAGTAACGGAATTCGCGTTGGAAACAAATAAATAAACCTTTTCTAGAGAACACTTAATTAAACAAATTACAATTTACCTTTTTTCTGATAATCCTATATTCAATGTATATGAACTTTTTGTGCAAAAAGACTTGTTTTTTTCGCATTTTTATAGGATAATATATATGTATAAAAATATTTTATGGGGGATTTAAAATTGAAATATGTAGATAAATTTTTAAAAATAATAAAAACAGATAGAAATACTTTTTTTACCTATATACTAACTTTAATTACAGCATATATAATAATTGATAGAATTGTAGAAATGTTAATACTAATTTTTACAGGAATGTCAGTTTCATATTGGGGACCTATAAAATATACATTAGCAATGGCTTGCCCAATATTTGGATTCCTATTTTCTTATCCATCTAAGTTTTGTAAATCATCTCAAAACAAAAAGTCATTCTTTTGTACATATTGTATTTGTCTATATGTAGTAGCAATTTCAGCTATAGTTCAATGGCTTAATCATGTAGCATGGATTGGAATACTATCACTTCCAAATTACGAAATTATAGTTACAGAATTTTCTGATTTAATAATAAGGGCATTTACAGCAGTTTCAATATACATACCACTTGTTACATTTTATAAACTAATCAATTGGTTTAATAAAACTGTTAATGACCCAATATTCCCAAATCCTTTCTATGAAGCTCTTGAAGATTTCCAGGGTTTAGACATATCAGCACCTGATGGAACAACAGGACCGTATAGTTTAGAAATAGAAATTTGTAAAGATAGAAATTCTGGAAAACCTGTAAAAATAACTCAAGAAAGAAGATTTCAACCTACTTTAGTAATCGGTCCTTCTGGAACTGGTAAAACTTCAATGGTAATGGAACCTATGATTGCAAGAGATTTAGAAAAAAAATATTTCTTTAGGGAAGTTTCAAAAGAAATGGGATATACTGCTTTAAAAACAAATATTGCTGTTTTGAATAAACCATATGATAATGATTATTTAAATAAAAATTTCCATCTATCTATGCTTACTCCTGTTGAAGGAAAGGAAAGAGTATATAAAGCATATATGAATAAAATGATTTCTCAAATAACACCCGATGGAAAAATAATATACAAAAACTTTGGTATAACAGTTGTTACACCTGATGCTGATCATATAGATAGAGTAAAAGAAGTTGCAAAATGCTTTGATATACCAATTATAGAAATAGATCCTACAAATCCAAATTCAATTGGTTTAAATCCTTTTATAATAAAAGCCCCAGATTTATGTGGAGTAATTATTTCATTAGTTATTAAAGGATTATATAATCCTGCAAACCTTAATGCTGATCAAGTATATGCAGAAGATATAGCAATTCAAGCAATCCAAAATTTAGTAATACTTTTAAAAGTAATGTATCCTAGAATGCATGATGGATTAATGCCTAATTTAGAGGATATGCTTAGATGCTTTACAAACTTTGATTTAGTCCAACAAATGTGTGAAGAAATGAAAAAGGATCCAGAACTTGTAAAACAATATAATTTACAAATTGGATATTTTGAACAAAACTTTTATAAAGATTCTGTAGGAAAAAAAGATATGCAAAAATATGTACATTTTGTTTCATCTACATTAGATATGCTCCTTAGATCTTCAGAAGCAAGAAGTATAATATGTAATAGATATAATAATATAGATTTTGCTGATGTTATTAATAATGGTAAAGTTGTTCTACTTTCTACTAGACCTTATGAAATAGGTGCAACTGCTCATAAGGGCTTTGGTAATTTCTTCTTAATGCTTATGATGTGTGCTGTTGAAATTAACCGTGAAGTTGCAAAAGAAAGAATTCCTCATTTTATATATGTAGATGAGCTTGATCAATATGCTGTCGCAACACTTTCTGATATGTATACATTATATAGAAAATTTAAAATAGGTACTATCTTTTCTTCTCAAACAATAGGAGGATTAGGTAAACATAAAAATTCATTATTCTCAAATTCACCTACTAAGATAACATTCGGTAATAACTCTCCTGAAGAGATGAAGTGGTGGACAGATGAATTAGGAAAAAGAAAAGAATGGGTTGTTGGCTATTCTTATGATAAACAAGATGGTGAATATTCTGATAAATTAAATAGTCCACAATGGGCATGGAAAGATTATATGATACCTGGTAGGATACAAGGTTTAAAATTCAAAAATATAATTTACAAAACTAAGAATAAAAAAGGTAAAAATATTGTTGGATTTGGAAATGTTGATTTCTTAGAAAGTAAGTATAAAACTCCTCACAAATCAAAGAAATATAACTTTAGCAAATATATAACAGCTATTAACGAAGATAATGAAAAAGATGAAAAACCTAAATGGAATCCTAAAAAAGTAAAATTTACAGAAGATGATCGTGGAGATATAGACCCTATACAAACAGATACAACTGATTCATCATATTTCTTTGATAATGAAGATGCAATTAGTTTTAATTTAGGAAATAATGATAAAAAAGATTAATAAGAAAAATTATGGAGAATTCTTTAACCTAAGAATTCTCCATAATTTTATACATCCATGCATTTTCCTTCGTCATTGATACTATGCAACATGTCACTATCTGCATCATACCAATACTCATCGGAATCGTAATCATTTCTGGTTGGATTCTCTTTTGCCATAGATGTCTACTCTCCTTTCGTATAGATTGATATTGTTCAAATAATATACTTTCGTATATTGTTAATTTATAGTGTCAATTTTTTCCATTTTATACTTACCTGCTACTTCATCTGTGTAGATATTAAGCTATTTTGTTAGTTTTCTTCTTTTAATTTGAATTTAAAATTTTGAATTAAATACTTAAGAACTTAATTTTGTTGACATTTGTCTTGATGAATGCCAAATTCTACGAATAAAAACTTTATCAGATTGGATCTTATATATTATTCTATATGATTTATAAATTAATTCTCGCTGATTATCCTTATTATATTCTGGTATCTTTCTTCCCATATAAGGAATATATCTAAGTTTATCAACCAATTCAACTATCTCATTAATTGTTTTTATAGCAGAGTCTTCATAGATATAATTGTAAATTTGAAATAAATCGTTCTCAGCTGTTTTTAGCCATATCAATTTTACCAAATATATGCTCCAAAACTTCTTCTGTTGTGTAGTATTCTGCTATTCCTAAGGCTTCTTCTTTATCTTGTTTTTCAATAATCGCTATGACAATATCTGATTCTGTAGAATCTGGATTATTCAATATATTTTCTAATTCTTCTATTGTCTTTTTTCTATACTCTTGTATTTTTTGATTATTAGTCATATTATCATCCCCTTATTACTAATAGCTTAATATCTTTTAAAATTATATTTCATTTTCCATCTTTTGTCAATATTTTCCAAAAAAGATTATAACTTCAAATGAGTTATAATCTTTTTTTATTACCCTAATATTTTTAAATCTACTTCTTCCATCTTATATTTACCTGTTGTTTCATCCGTTTTAAATTCTATTAATGATTTCTCTAATGAATCACTATTTTGTCTTAAATCTGTAGTAAATAATAATTTTAAATTTGGTATTTCTAATTTATTTGTTACAATTATTTTTAGAATTTCTACCATATGTTTTGTGTCTTCTGCAACCAATATCAATTGTGGCTTTATCTCAAATCCTGAATCAAATGCTACAAAACTTTCATAGAAATCAATATATAATTTCATTCTATCAATTAATTTCTTTTCCCAATCTTCTTCTCTTCTTATTGTTTCAAATATAAAATCAATTGATTTTTTATTTTTTGTCAATTTAACTCCTGCTTGACATTTAAATATCTTTCCAAGTTTTTTTGCAGTCATTGTTGGTTTTATAGTATATTTATCAAATGCTGCTACTTTTCTTAAGTAAGCTATTATTATTTGATTCCCAGCTAAACGTTTTTTAATCATAGCTACTGGCTTTGTATTATCGGTAGGTTGCCATTTACATTCAATTCCTCTAGAATTAAGTAAGTATTTACCCATTTTTTCTAAACAATATATTCTATATATACATTTACCTTCTTCCGATGTAAAATAGTATCTAGTTAATATCTTAGATTTTACTAATTGTTCTAGTTTATTATTTAATTTATCTTGTGATTTTATATCTTCTCCATTATGTACTAATATTTGATAAATTTGTCTTGATGTTATGAATTCAAATTCATTTACTAATTCCATTATTTTAAAATGTATATCTGTAATATGACCTATATTTATTTTATGTATGATTTGATTCATAGATACATATCCATCTTTTCCATCAAATGTTTTTATTTCTCCTTCCCTTATTGCAAATGGTGATACTTCTGTTTTTATTTCATTATCTTCTACCATAACTATGGCCTCCTTCTTTCTAATGTATGGGGACATAGATTTCCCCTTTGTATTCTTGTATAGAGGAACTATGTCCTCTATGCAAATTGCTAATGTCAATTTTTTATCTTTTTGCTATTTGTAATTACTAATTTAATTTTTTTCTTTTCTGGTATAATTCTTTTAATATAAACTTCAACATTTTGTCCATATTCTATATCTTCTTTGTATTCTGCAAGTCCAATAAGATTTGGTTTTAATTCAATGAATATACCATTTTTAGATTTTTCCGTTTCCCTAGCTATTCCGTTAACTGTCATTCCTTCATTTAAATCTACTATGTTCTCTTCCCATGTTCCAAGCATTTCCTTATAGCTAAGAATTACTCTATTTGTTTTCCTATCTATAGATTTTATCATAATATTTATTTTTTGTCCAATTTTAAATCTTTCAAAAGGTGATTTAATCCTTGCTACTGAAATATCTTCTATGTGAACTAAACCTACTATTCCTCCTCCTATTTCTACAAATGCTCCATATGGTCTAATGTTTTTTACTATTCCGACATACGCACATGCCTTCTTTTAAGTCATTTCTCATCCAGTTCATTGCTTCTTTTCCTACTGCTTTTCTAGATAATATAACTGCATCTTTTTTACTAGTATCCTTTACTTTAAATTGTACAAATTTATTTATTTTGCTTGTACATATATTTGGTTTTGGAAAACCGGTTTCATCAATATTTATAGCTTCTACTTCTTCTCTTGGTATGATCCCAGTTATGTTATTTCCCAAATCTAAATAAAGATTATAATTACTATCACACCTTGTAACCTTTGCTTGCATAATATTACCATTTATAGAAGCTACATTTAATTCTTCTAATGAAAATGCCTTATTAATATCATTCCATCCTTCTGGAATGAATTTTTGTTCATATTTCATACAACATTTTCTCCTTTTCTTTTGTATATTTACATTATATATTTGTATATTATTTTTTTCAATATTATTTTAATATATTTTCTACTTCTTTTTTAGTTAGTTTTCTCCATTCCCCTAACTTCAAATTTTTTATACTTATATTTCCAATTTTACTCCTGTGCAAACTTAATACTTTTTTATTGATTGCTTCACACATCCTTCTTATTTGTCTATTTTTACCCTCATGAATTGTAATTTGAAATCTAGTTGTATTTTTTTCTTCATCTGTTTTTAAGATTTTAACATTTGCCTTACTTGTAATGAAATTTCCAATATCAATTCCGTTTTTTAATTTATTTAATTCATCATTATTAAGCTTTCCAACTACTGTTACATTATATGTTTTATTTATTTCATGCTTTGGATGAGTAACTCTATATACAAAATCTCCGATCATCTGTTAAAATAATAGCTCCTGATGTATACATATCTAATCTTCCAACTGGTACTAACCTTTTATTTGTTTTTACTAAGTCAAGAACTGTTTTTCTTCCGAAATTGATCCTTTACAGTTGTTACATAGTCAATGGGTTTATTTAAGAGAATATATGTATATTCTTTTTTTGATATTTTTATTTTTTTACCATTATATTCTACTTCATCTCGATTAGGATTAATCTTTGTTCCAAGTTTTGTTATAATTTTTCCATTTACTTTAACTTGTCCATTTTCAATTAATTCTTCACATTTTCTTCTCGATGCAATTCCATTATCTGCTAAAAATTTTTGAAGTCTTATTTGTTCTTCCATAGTTTTTCCTCATACTTTATTTTTTGATAAATTATTGTTTGTTTCATGTTCGGAAAATTCAGGACATGAAACAAATTACAATTTTTCTAATATTTCTTTAAAATACTCTGGCAATGGTGCCTCAAATTTTACTTTTTTATTTGTTGTTGGATGTACAAATTCTAATCTATATGCATGTAACATTTGTCCGCTTAACTTCAAATGGATTTTTCCCATTTGAATAAACTTCATCTCCAACTATTGGATATCCTATTTCTGCCATATGTACTCTTATTTGATGTGTTCTTCCAGTTTTTATATTTACTTCAATATATGTAAATCCATCATATCTTTTTAATACTTTAAACTCTGTTATAGCTTCTTTACCTTTCTTATTAACAGCCATTTTTTTTCTATCTTTTGTACTTCTTCCAATAGGCATATTAATAACTGCACTATTTTCTTTTATATTTCCTCTAACTAATGCAAGATAGGTTTTTTTAACTTCTCTATTTTTTATTTGATTAGCTATATTTATATGTGATTTATCATTTTTTGCAATAATAACTAACCCCGATGTATCTTTATCTATTCTATGTACAATTCCTGGACGTATTTTTCCACCTATTCCTGATAAACTTCCCCTACATTTTGCCATTACTGCATTAACAAGAGTCTTATCTGGATTTCCGTGCTCCTGGATGGACAACCATTCCTTTTTCTTTATTTACAATTAAAATGTCATTATCCTCATAAATTATATCTAACGGTATATCCTGTGGTAATAAGTCCGTTTCTATAGGTTCTTCTTTTTTTATTGTAACCAAATCACCTTCTATTACTTTGTATGAAGATTTTATTTTATTATTATTTACCAGTATATTACCTTCTTCTATCATTCTTTGGATTGTAGTTCTTGATATATCTTCTTGCAATTTTCCTACTATCTTGTCTATTCTAATATTTTCTTCAATTTTTTTTATTTTATATTCCTGCATTTAAATCTCCTATAAATTGTTGTTTGTAAAATATCAATTGATTTCTAGAAAAGGTTATATTTATTTGTTTCTCAGTTACGCGATCCAGCTTTCGTTACATGAAACTGTTGTTGCTTTAGCAACTTACAGGTTCAGTAACGGAATTCGCGTTGGAAACAAATAAATAAACCTTTTCTAGAGAACACTTAATTAAATAAACTACAATTTTTTTCTGTCTTTAATTATATTAATAATCAGATTTATTACAATAGCTATACATCCTATTACTACACATATATCTGCTATATTAAAAACCGGATATTTTATTAATGAATTAAAATCTATATAGTCTACAACAAATCCTCTAAATAGCCTATCTATTAGGTTTCCTATTCCTCCCGCTAGTATTAGTCCTAAACTAATTAATATATATATAGATATTTCGTTTTTCTTTGATAATATAAATTTTGTAATCAGTGTGATTACTACTACATTTACAATAATAAACATTACTATACTATCATTTCCTATGCCATAAGCTCCTCCTGTGTTCTCCACATATGTAAAATTTAAAATTCCTTCTAATATAGTTATACTTGATTTATATAGATTATTTACTATAGCAATTTTAGCTATTTGATCAATAGCAATTATGCATATAATCATAATACATAAATATATTAACTTTTTATTTTCTTTAATTTTATCTTTAATTTTATTATACCTTCTTTCTTTCATAAATACAGAAATAATCATCTTCATAAAGTAAATTATATTTTCCTTCATCTTGTTTTATAAATGTTCTTAGTTTTGCATTTTTATACATTATTAAGTGAGTGATATCATATTTATCCAACGTTTCTTCAATATTATCATTATTTACTCCTGATAGATTTAGGAAGTCATCAAATACTGTTACTCCTTGATTAAACTCTGGTAAATATAAGTCTGCTCTTGAATCAACGAAAACTGGTATTCCTCTAAATAACAAATAGCTTCCGTAATTATATTCATTATATAATCTTATATTTTTAACATCTAAATTATCTAAAATATATGTAGCTGCATCCACAGGATATTTTGTTTCATCTATAAAGTGATTTTTCATTTTAGGTTTGTACATATTTATACATAGGATAAGCACTATTGCAATTGTTGTTATCATACCTAAAGGTCTACATATTGCTTTAATTACATTTTTACATCCATCTGGATCGTATTTATCAAACATTGAACAAATCAATCTATTTAATATATACGCACACATTATAATAAACATTGATTCTTGTCTTCTTGAATATAATGTAAGTAGTAATAATCCAGATAGCATAAATAAATCACTTAATCTAATTTTTGTATCTGTAAATATAAGTATTGCAAAAAATATCATTAGCACACACATGAAATTTAAATCATTTATTAATGTAAGTGGTAAATGCTCACTTATATTCTGTGTACTATCCCCTTGCATTGTTTTTACTAAATATGTATATGGAGTTGTTCCTAGTGGTGTTAAAAATCCTGTGAAAATACATATTATCATTACTATTATTAGTAATTTTACTGTATTGTTTTCAGCAATTTTAATTTTATATGGATTTTCACTAGATTTTTTATGTCTTTCTTGTAAACATTCATTTTTTTGCTCTAACATTAATATTTTATTCCTAATATCTTCTATCTCTTTTTCATTCTCAGTATTTTTTAATTTCTTATGCAAACTTTTTATTTTGCTTGTATTAATTATAATTCCAGCATTTGATAATATATATATCATATATTCTGCTATATATGGAATATATAGTATAAAGTAAAATGGAAATACTGCTACATGAAGATTAGCAATAATGATTGGTATTATTATAAGCCCAATAGCATATCTTTTTTTCTTACTTTCTAAAAATTTTTCTATAAAATAAATAGTAATAACAAATAAAATAAATGTAACTAATTGTGCTCTTGCAGCAATATAATTTCTTAATAAATACATTGCGCCAATTGTTATTACAAATGATGTTAATTTATTTTTTGTTAATTTTACATTTGTAAGATATATTGTTATTCCTAATATTATACTTAAAACTACTGTAGATATGTAAATTCCGTACTTGTCCACCTATATTATAAATTAAATATATTCCCACATCATACAACCAATGAGGATATGTATATTCCAAATCATGGAAAGAAAATGGATCATGCATATCAATTCCACTATTTAATATATGTTCTCCAATCCTTATAGTATAAAAAGTATCATTTTGGAGTGTTACTGGTGATATTGAAAAACAGAATATTGCAATTAATAAAATAGCCATGATATTAAATCTTATACTTTTATTATCTATCTCTTTGACATTTTCTTTATATTTTTTCATTAATATACCCCTTTATAAAATTATATTTATATATTATCATATGGCTAAAAAACTTACAATAATATTTTATATTAATTTTTATTTATTATTGTTTTTTTATAGTATTTTGATATAATTATTTTAGAAAGATAATTGGTGATAATTTATGATTTTAAAATGTATTACTTTTAATATGTGTCATGGACAAGGACCTGATCGGAAAAATTAATGTAAAAAGACAGGCAATGGTTTTGAAAAAATATAAACCAGATATCATTTTTTTACAAGAAATTGATATGTACACTAAAAGAGCTTACAACAAAAACCAGCTTTATACTCTTAGTAAATATACTGACCTTAATTATAGAGCTATGGGAACAAATATTAAATATGAAAATGGCTTCTATGGTGATGGTATCATTTCTAAGTTTCCTATTGAATATTCTGCAAATTATTTATCACCTTTAACCAATACTTCTCATGAACAAAGAGGTATTTTATGTAATAAAGTATCTTTTGGTAATATAAAAATCAATGTTTTTTCTGTTCATATGTCAACATTTGAAGATGAAAGAATATTAACTTCAAAAGAACTACTTAGAATTATAGCTAAAATAAATAAAGATGAACCAATTATTATTGGTGGAGATTTTAATGTAGGTATTAAAAAAATTGGAAATCACAAATATTTACACGAACCTAAAGAAAAATATGAAGAATATGAAATTTTAAAGGAAAAATTAAAATCCATTGAAAATACTAAAAATACATGGTTTTCACCTGATGGAAATGGATGTATTGATTCTTTTTTCTATTCAAAGCATTTAGAACTTATAAAATATAAAGTAATAGAATCAAAAATATCAGATCATTATCCTATTTATGCTGAATTTTTAATTTAGATTTAAATATATCGAATAAGATTAAATATATTCAATTTGGCATATTTTTTATATTATTTTATATTTATTAAAGCACCTTGTATAATAAACAAGGTGCTTTCTATATTAACTATTGTATTATTTAGAATTAAATTGCTTCTTCTTTTTCACTACTTCCTTCATCTTTTTTATCTATTACTTCTAAGCTTCCTATTGATACTTCATATGCAACTCTTTGTTCTACTCTTCCATCTTCAAATTTTTTCTCATAGGTTCTGCTTTGTACTCTACCTACTACTTTAACTTCTGTTCCAACTTCCATGTTTTCACAAAATCTAGCATTTCTTCCCCATGCAATACATGGTATGTAATCTGATTTATTATATGCTCTATTCACAGCAAGTAAAATATCTGAAATTTCTCTTCCAAATGGAGTCTGTCTATATATTGGTTTTTTACATATATATCCGTTTAATACAACTTCATTAGATACTTTTTCTTTTTGGTCTTCTTGTTCATCTTCTCTATATTCCATTATATCTTTTGCAAACACTGTAAGAACTAATCTATTTCTTTCATTCTCATAGCTATTATATGACCTAAATTGTCCTTCTACAACAACTTTTCTTCCTATACTTAAATCAAAATTTGCAATTAATCTTTCTGAAATTGTTATAGGAATAATATCTTCATTTCCACTTAAACGTGGTACCTCAAGGTTAAATAAATAAAAACTTTCTCCATAAATTTCGTGACTAAATGTTTTATCACTTACAATATTACCTATTAAAACTAGATAATTATTTTCTGTGTAATTTGTAATCAATTTGTTTTCCTCCCTTTTATTTTTCTATAGTATTTTATTCGTTACCTTCGTGTTTTAGAATACTAATTTTACATTTAATAATACTATTATACTACTTTTGGGAAGATTTGTCTACATAAAATGGAAAAATAATCTATTTTTTTATGTTGTTGTGTCAATGATGTGAAACAAAAATATATAAAAATTTAATCTTTATAATTAAATTGCATAATTAATCATT